>JBLGCN010000060.1:0-8843 GCA_047617405.1 Natronomonas sp. | reverse complement strand
CATCGCCGACGTCCCCGTCGACACGCCCCGGGAGGTGCCGGCCGAGCGGGCTGCGACTCTCGTCGCCGGGGTGCCACCGCTGGTGACGAGCGTGCTCGTGACGATGCCAGACAGCGTCCAGAACGCCGTTGCCCTCCAGCGCGAGGTCGCCGCCGACGCCGTCCAGGTCTACGCGACACTCCCACCCGAGAAGGTTGGCGGTCTCCGGGCCCGTATCGACGCTGACATTGTCGCCGCTGTCGGCGTCGACGACGACCTCGCGGGCTACGCGACGGTTGCCGACGCGCTGCTGGTGGACTCGACGGACGCGGAGGGCGGCGGCGGCACCGGCGAGACCGTCGACTGGGAACGGACCCGCGAGCGGGTCGCGGCCCTGGACGTGCCGGTGGTCCTCGCCGGGGGCCTCACGCCGGAGAACGTCGCCGAGGCCGTCGAGGCTGTCCGCCCGTTCGCGGTCGACACGGCCACCGGCGTCGAGCGCGAGGGCGGTGTCAAGGACCACGACGCGGTGCGTGCGTTCGTCGCCGCGGCCGGGAGGGGGGCAACGTGACCGACACCGGTGGCGGCGAGCACGCGATGGACTGCGCCCGGGAGGCGTTCGTCGACCGGGCAACCGGGGAGCGGCCGGCGGTCGTGCGTGCAACGGCCAGCCTGCCCGACGTGGAGCCGCTTGCGGCCTACGCCGCGCTGACCGGGCGGACGACAGACGCCGACGCGGGGGAGTACGCCTTTCTGTTGGAGAGCGCCGAGAAGGTGGCCTCGAGCGACCCGGACGGGGCCTTTGCACCCGCTCGCGAGGACCGCCACGCCCGGTTTTCCTTTGTCGGGTACGACCCCGAGGCCGTCGTGACTGTCGACCCCGACGGGGCGCGTGTGGACCTGCTCGCCGACCGGTACGCCGACCTGCTCTCGGCGACAGGGGAGGACACGGTCGACCGCCTCCGTGGGGCGCTGCCGGACCTGCCGTTGCGGGGGTTTCCCGACAGTGACCGCCAGCATCTCGAAGGCGGGCTGGTCGGCTTTCTCTCCTACGACGCGGTCTACGACCTCTGGCTCGACGAGGTCGGGGTCGAGCACCCCGACTCCCGGTTTCCCGACGCCCAGTTCGTCCTGACGACCCGGACGCTCGTCTTCGACCACACCGATGACAGCGTCCAACTCGTCTTTACCCCTATCCTCCGCGAGGGCGAGGACCCCGGGGCGTGTTACGACCGGCTGGCAGCCGAGGCCGGCCGGGTCGCGGGCCTGGTGGAGACGGCCCACGCACCCGAGACCGACGGTTTCCGCCGGGAGCGCGAGGCCGCCGGCCCGCGTGACGAGTACGAGAGGGCCGTCGAGCGCGCGAAAGAACACGTCTACAGCGGCGACATCTACCAGGGGGTCATCTCCCGCACGCGCGAACTCTACGGCGAGGTCGACGCGCTGGGGTTCTATCAGGCGCTGCGCTCGGTCAACCCCTCACCGTATATGTACCTGCTGGGCTACGGCGACCGCCAGGTCGTCGGCGCGAGCCCGGAGACACTGGTCTCGGTCAGCGGGAGCGAGGTGATGTCGAACCCGATCGCAGGCACCTGCGCCCGCGGGACGAGCCCCGTCGAGGACCGCCGGCTGGCCGGCGAGATGCTCGCCGACGACAAGGAGCGGGCTGAGCACACGATGCTGGTCGACCTGGCACGCAACGACGTCCGCCGGGTCGCACAGCCGGGAAGCGTTCGGGTCGGGGAGTTTATGAACGTGCTGAAGTACTCTCACGTCCAGCACATCGAGTCCACCGTGACAGGAACGCTCTCCGCGGACTGTGACGCGTTCGACGCCGTTCGCGCCTCGTTCCCGGCGGGGACGCTCTCGGGCGCCCCGAAGATCCGTGCGATGGAGATCATCGACGACCTCGAGCGGGCGCCCCGGGGGCCATACGGCGGCGGCGTCGGCTACGTCTCCTGGGGGGACGACGCCGACTTCGCTATCGTCATCCGGTCGGCAACCGTCGAGGAACTGGCCGAGACGGATGGCGAGGGCGAGGGCGCGGGCGAGTGCCAGCGGGTCACCGTCCAGGCCGGCGCGGGTATCGTCGCCGACAGTGACCCTGCCGCGGAGTACGACGAAACCGAGCAGAAGATGGACGGTGTGTTGGCCGCGCTCGAACGGATCGAACGCGAGGGCGACGCCGGGAGTGTCGCCGGGCCGGAGGTGGACGGATGAGCACAGCGGACGCCGACAGGGACGGCGCAGACGGGACCGATGACGGCCCACGCGTCCTCTTTATCGACAACTTCGACTCCTTTACCTACAATCTCGTCGAGTACGTCAGCGAACACGCCGAGACGACCGTCCGGCGGAACACGACCGACCTCGCCGGCGTCCGGGAGGTCGACCCGGACGCAATCGTCGTTTCGCCGGGTCCGGGCCACCCGGAAAACGAGCGTGACGTGGGCGTGACAAACGCCCTCCTGCGGGAGGTGAGCCCCGAAGTGCCGACGTTGGGGGTCTGTCTGGGGCTGGAGGCGGCTGTCCACGCCTACGGGGGTGAGGTCGGGCGCGCGCCCGAACCCGTCCACGGCAAGGCCGTCCCGATCGACCACGACGGCGCGGGCGTCTACGCCGGGCTCGACCAGGGCTTTCAGGGCGGGCGCTACCACTCCCTGGTCGCCGTCGAGGTCCCCGAGGCGTTCGAGGTGACCGCGACAACCGAGGCCGACGGCGAGGAACTGGTGATGGGCGTGCGCCACCGCGAACACCCTATCGAGGCCGTCCAGTTTCACCCGGAGTCGGTGCTGACGGCGGTCGGTCACGACGTGGTCCGCAACTTCCTGGATGGGTTATAGGAGCGCGTCGGCGAGGGAGTCGCGGTGGACCTCGTTTGGCCCGCCGGCGACCGTCAGCAGGCGGGCGTCCCGGAGGTACCGGCCGACATCGGTGTCGGTCACGTATCCGGCACCGCCGTGGACCTGCATGGCGTCGTTGGCGTTTGCCACGGCGGCCTCCGTGGCGTGAATCTTCGCCATACTGGTCGCTCGGGTCGTCTCCTCGCCTGCGTCGGCCAGGCTCGCAGCCCGCCGGACCAGCAGGCGTGAGGTGTCCGTGCGCTCGGCCATCTCCGCCAGCCGCCAGCGCAACCCCTGCTTGTCGGTCAGTGGGCCGCCGAACTGCCGGCGCTCGCCGGCAAACTCGCGTGCGTCCTCGAAGGCGGCCTGTGCGAGCCCGACAGCCCGCGCAGGGACATTGACCCCCGTCCGCAACTCGCCGCGCTGGACCATCCCGTCGCCGACGCCGCCGACAACCGCCGTCTCTGGCACGCGGACGCGGTCGATAGACACGGCTGCAGTCTCGACACCACGTGCACCCATGGTCTCCCACGCCGTCTCGACGGCGAGGTCCTCGGCCGGGAGCAGGAAGGCGGTCACGCCCCGTGGCCACTCCCCACCCGTTTTCGCATACGTCAACACGATATCCGCGTTCGCGAAGTTCGTCACCCACCGTTTGCGCCCGTCTACCACCCACTCGTCCCCGTCGCGCCGGGCCGTCGTCTCCATGCCGGACTTGTCGCTGCCGGCGCCGGCCTCGCTCAGACCCAGTGCACCCACCGTCTCGAAGCGGGCCATCCCGGGCAGGTAGCTCTCGCGCTGTTCGTCGGTCCCGAACCGCTCGATGGCCTCGGCGACACCGAGGTTGAGCCCCACCGCGCTGGCGACCGCCATATTAGCGCGGGAGAGTTCCTCGACCAGCACCGTGAGTTCGAGCAACGAGCCGCCACCGCCGCCGTAGTCGGTGTCGACGGTGAGACCGGTGTACCCGTGGTCGCCGAGCGCCGCTAGTACGGCCGCGGGATACCGGTCCTCGCGGTCGATCTCGGCCGCGACGGGTGCCAGTTCGTCCTCGACAAACGCTCTGACCTCCCGCCGGAGTGTGGTCGCCTGGTCCGTCAGCCCGTAGTCCATGTCCGACGTTGCGAGTGGCCGGGCAAAACACTCGCGGTCGGAGCGCACCGGGCCGGGGTCAGGTGAACACCCACGACACGGCCGCGGACGCGGTGAACACCAGTCACCGGAGGAGCGCCGACACAGCGCACCCAGGGGGGCTGTCCCACACCACAGGGACAGCCCTATCCGGAGAGAGGCTCGGTGGTGGGGTATAAGTTGGGTGGCTGACCGCCCGTCCAAGTCTCCAATCAAAACCCCCCATCGGTTCCACTGCGGGTTCCACGCCGTCTTCGACTCGGGTCCGTCCAGTTTCAGTTTCACTCCGGTCGGGTCAGGGTTAAGACCGGTCGACCACTCTGTGCGACCTGTAACACGTACCCTGGTTCGACCTGCAACCTGCCGCCACCAAACAGTACAGTGACAACAAATCAATAGGGTAGAACCACCAGAAAGAAGTCTTATCCCACCCGGAAAACAACCCAACATTCGCTACAAATGAGATACAACCGACCACACGTACGCCGCCGCATCGCACGAGGTGAGCAGGAGTGAGCGCACCTGACGCCGACGACCTGACGCTGCCGATCAAACGCATCGAGGGGGAGACACTCGACGAGCGTCTGACGGACAACGCCTACCACAACATCCTCCCGGCGCGCTACCTCCGTAAGGACGCCAATGGCGACCTGGCCGAGGACCAGGAGGAGCTCTTCGAGCGGGTCGGCAAAAATATCGCGCTGGCGGAGGCCGTCTTCGAGGCCGACAATCACGAGTTAGAGGTGACGGTCACCCCCGACCAGCTCAAGCCCGACCACCCGCGCCGGGACGAACTCGCCGAGGAGGTCTTCGGCAAGGGGGTCTCGGCCGACGACGACACCGAGACCGTCCTCACGGAACACAACGTCAACAAGTTCGCCTACGAGACGGTCGTTCCCGAGCTCCCCGATGCGGTCCGTGAGCACGTCGAGTCCATGGCCACGGAGTTTCAGGAGGCCATGGAGCGGCTCTCGTTCATGCCGAACTCGCCGACACTGATGAACGCGGGCGACGAACTCCAGCAGTTGAGCGCCTGTTTTGTCGATTCTCCCGAGGACGACATCGACGACATCCACCAGACCGCAAAGGAGGCCGCACAGGTCTTCCAGTGTCTGACTGCGGAGACGAGGGTTCACGTCGATGGGAAAGGCACCGTCTCGATTGCCGACGTGGAGCCGGGCGACGATATCCGCCAGCGCCAGCGCGAGGGCGGTGGGTATACCACTCGGCGCGTGGCGGAAACCCACGCCTACGACGAAGCGCCGGTCCACCGTGTGAAAACCGATGCCGGGGTCCAACTCACCGGCACACCGAATCACGAACTCTCCGTCGACGGTGGCTGGAAACGTATCGACGAGATCGAAGCTGGCGACACGCTCCCAGTCTGTCTCGGGTGGCTCCCCGAAGCCACCGAGCCCCCCGCTTTGACAACCGCCCCTTCGGGCGGACAGTGGGACAGCACCCGGACAGTCGGTAACGATGCGGTCCGCGAACTGCACAGTGCAGGCCTGTCGGATTATCAGATCGCCGAGCGCCTCGACTGCTCCGCTTCGACGGTCCAGCGACGCCGCGCGAACGAACTCGGGCTTGACCCTAACGGGAGCGGTGGTCGCAACCCGGGGAGCGTCAGTTTCGACGCAGACGAGTTCGAAACGCTGTATCAGCGCGGGCAGAGCGACCGCGAAATCGCCGACGAACTCGGCGTCCACGCGACGACAGTCGGACAGCATCGGCACAGACAGTCGCTGGAGCCGAACGGCGAACCGGTCAAAACCGTCTCTCAGCCGTCGACGCTCACACCCGAGCTTGCCGAGTTACTCGGCATGTGGGTCGGCGACGGCTCGAAACACGAGGACGGCATCCGGTTTCATCTCAACCGCGAGGAGAATCTCGAGCACGCAGACCACCTCTGCCGACAGCTGTTCGACGAGGGGCTCGACTGGCGGTTCGAGGATGGCTGTTACGACGCTGTCCTGCACAGCCACGAGGTCAAACGGTTCTGGCTCAGTAACTTCGGCGAGGCAAAGCCTGACGCGCCGTCCGCACAGGTGCCCGGACAGGTCTGGGACGCTGGCCGCGAGACGGTGGCTGCGTTCCTCCGTGGGCTGTTCTCGACGGACGGGAGCCTCCAGAAGGATATGTATCCACGGCTGTGGTCCGCGTCCGAGGATCTCGTGACCGGGGTTCAGCAGCTGCTGCTCGGCCTCGGGCTGCCTGCGATGGTCTGGGAGATGGACTCCGAGGACCGTGAGTACTACAACGTCGGCCCGACCGGCGAACGCGGACTCGCGCAGTTCGCTGACCTGGTCAGCTTTACCGACGCCCGTGACGGAGACATGTCCGCGGCAGTCGAACGGACTGACTTCGACGGGACGACCGTTGGAATCGTCCGCGATGACGGTGTCTGGGAAGTCCCGGTGACGGCCGTCGAGGACGCCGGCACCGACACAGTCTACGACGTGACTGTGGCCGACAATCACGAATACCTCGCCGACTCCGTCGTCTCGCACAACAGTGGTGGCGGCATGGGGTATGCCTTCTGGCGGCTCCGGCCCTACGGCGACCCCGTCGGTTCGACCGGAGGTATCGCCAGCGGACCTATCACATTTATGAGGACTTACGACCAGATGTGTGAGACGATCGCCCAGGGCGGCGCCCGGCGGGGCGCCCAGATGGGTGTGATGCGGGTCTCCCATCCGGATGCCATCCAGTTCATCCACGCCAAGAACAAGGATGTCTCGCTGGCGCACACGCTACGGCTGAACGACCCCGACGACTTCACGCACAACTCCTTTGCCGACGCCTTAGAGGAGGCCCGCGAGCTGATCGACGAGGACGGACGCGTCCCCGAGCACCTCCGGAACGCCGTCGAGGGCCACCTCTCGAATTTCAACATCTCCGTCGGCATTACCGACGAGTTCATGAACGCCGTCAAGAACGGCGAGGAGTTCACCTTCACCAACCCCCGGACCGGCGAGGCCCACGTCGCCACCCGGCAGACCGAGGAACTGTACGAGATGTTCGACCTCGGCGAGCACGTCGAGGTCGGCGAGGAACTGTCGGTGCCGGCCGAACTCATCTGGGAGCGTATCGTCGAGGGCGCCCACGAGAACGGCGAACCCGGCGTTGTCTACCTGGAGCGGATCAACAAACAGCACTCCTTCGACGTCAAGGAGCACCCCGACCACCGCATTTTGGCGACGAACCCCTGCTTGACCGGCGATACGGAAATCGCGCTTGCTGATGGGACAACGGAGACACTCGAAACGCTGGCTGAGAACGGTCAAGATGTGCGTGTGCTGTGCCGTGACAGCGAATCAGGTGAACTGACGGTGGAGGTCGGTAGACGCCCACGACTGACTCGCGAGAACGCTGATCTCGTGCGGGTTGAAACCGACGAAGGTGCTACCCTTACATGTACGCCGGATCACGAAATCTGGACACCTGACGGATACGTTGAGGCCGGCACCCTCTCTACAGGGGCAACAATTGTCGGGACATCGACCGTCGCGATACCCGCCGGTGATGCCCCCGAGACAGTGTCCGAACAGTTAACGGTCTCTTCGGTGACAGAAGCAGGCTCGGCTGATGTGTATAATATCACCGTTGACGACCACCACAATTATCTCGCTGTCTCTGACGGAGACGATTGTCCGTTCATCAGTGTCGCAAATTGCGGCGAGCAGCCCCTGGAGGAGTACGAGGCCTGCAACCTCGGGCACATCAACCTCTCGACGCTCGCCGCGGAGGACGCCCCCGACTGGCGGGTGTGGGCCGAGCGCCACGCCGACGCATACGACACGGAGGCCGAGGCGGTCGGTGCCTTCCTCGAGGAGGCCATCGACTGGACAGAGTTCGACCGTCGGATCGAACTCGGCACGCGCTTCCTCGAGAACGTGGTGACGATGTCCGACTTCCCGGTTCCGGAGATCGAACAGCGGGTCCGGGAGATGCGGAAGATCGGGCTGGGGATCATGGGGCTGGCCCAGCTAGATATCCAGCTCGGGATGCGGTACGGCAGCGACGCCTCCAACGAGGTCGCCCGCCAGCTAATGCGGCACATCAACCACGGGTCAAAGCGTGTGAGTCACGACCTCGCGACCGAGCGCGGGACCTTTGCCGAGTGGGAGAACTCGAAGTTCGCAAACCCCACCGAGTACGCCGAGTGGTTCGAGCACCACACCGGCGAGGACGCCGAGGCGTGGGCCGACGGCTACCCGATCCGCAACCACAACACCACCACCATCGCGCCGACCGGCTGTGTCGAGGAGAGTTCTCTTGTCTCCACAGATGAGGGACTGCGACCGATCAAGGACCTCGACGAGACGACGGCCGAGTTTGAGCAATGGGACGAGATCGAAGTTGGCGTCACGACGGACGGAGGGACGAAAACCGCGACAGCAGTGTACGACAACGGCTTCGCGGATGTCCGCAGGATCGAAACCGAGAACGGGTTTAGCGTCGCTGCGACGCCGAACCATCGCTTCCGGACGATCACGGGAGACGGGGAGTACGCCTGGAAAGAAGCTGACGACTTCGAGCCGGGCGACCGGATTGTCCTTCAGCGCGACAGTTTCGACGGGGGCTCCCGCGTCCAGCTCGACGCGAGCGAACGGGAGAACTACTATCGGAACACCGACGCTGACTTGCGACTTCCCGAGGAGATGACCCCCGAACTCGCGGAGTTCCTCGGCTACTTCATGGGTGACGGCTACGTTCACGATGAGGTGGGAGTGAAACTCGTCGTCGAGTCTGATGCGACAGCACTCGACGAGTATCTTCGGAATCTCGGTACGCAGCTGTTCGGAGTCACTCCGACCGTCGAGGACCGGGATACCCGCCACATATTGACGTTTGGTGGCCGTCACCTCCCGCGGTACTTTGAGGACA
>JBLGCN010000059.1:0-8894 GCA_047617405.1 Natronomonas sp. | reverse complement strand
GCTACGATATCCCGCTGATGCGGGCGGTCTGTGACGCCGTTTCGACGCCCGTCATCGCCTCCTCTGGGTGTGGCGGGCCGGAGGACGCCCACGAGGTGTTCACCGAGGCCGACGCCGACGCGGCGCTCGCGGCTTCGATCTTTCACTTCGGCGAGTACTCGATCCGCGAGGTCAAAGCGCACCTCGACGAACGGGGGATCCCGGTGCGGCTGTAGGCTTAGAGATACTCCTTGAACTCACAGGACGTGCACTGGACCTGCTCCCAGGAGATACCGCTACTGCCGATGAGCGTCCCCTCCTCGCAGTACGGACAGCCCAGTTTGGGGAGATTCTCGGACTGCTGGCCGGCCGCGAGGAGGCTGAGCACCTCCCGCTGTTCCTCGACGTTCTCCTCGAGTCGCTGCACCTTTGCCTCCAACTCCGCGATCCGGTCCTCCGCCGGAGTGTCGTCGCCCATGGAGGACGCTGGGGCTGGAGACACATAGCCGTCTCGTCGTCCGTGACTGTCAGCGGGCCACGCTGGCCGGCAAACGGCAGCCTTTTCGCCCGGAACCGACTACCCGAATGTGATGGAGTGGCGGTGTGAGTGGTGTGGTAAACCCCACGACGAGGACGACCCGCCGTGTGACAACTGCGGCCACGGCAGCTTTGAGCGGGCGGTTGTCCCGGTCGCAAACGCCGAGGAGTCGCTCGGCTCGGAGGCAAAGGTCTGGGTCTGTACGGCGTGTGGCCGCGAGCACACAAAACACAGCCCCCCCTGTAGCAGGTGTGGCAATGGCAAACTCGAGCGACAGCGCCAGGAGGTCGACGAGGACGAACTCGCGGTGCCGGGCTACGTCGACCTCATCACCCCCAGGTACGTCCTCGGGGCCGTCGTGGTGCTCGCCCTCGCCGGGGTGTTCGTCCTCGGGACCACCGGACTCGTCGACGTCCCCGGCTTCGGCGGCGGTGTCCCCGGGGTCTCGGACGTGCCGGGGGACGCCGAGGCTGCCGGCAACGTCTCCTTCGGGGACGCCGAACAGGCGTATCTGAGCCGGCTGAACGACGCCCGAGGGGCCGCGAGCGTCTCGACACTCTCCCGGAGTGGTGACCTCGACAGCGTCGCGGCCTTTCTCAATCAAAAGCGGGTAAAGGACGAGGCTGTCTCCCGCGAGGAGCGTGACCGGGTCCAGAGCGTGCTGGAAGGCGCCTGCGAGACATCACCGCGTGTTGTCACCACGACCCTCCGCCAGGGTACCTTTGCCTCAGCGTCGTCACTCGGTGACGCGCTTGTCGGGTCCTCAGTGCAGAACGGAGAGGCAAACGCCGTCGAGGGGACACAGACGGGCTTCGACCTGCACGCGACCCCTGACGGGCGGGTGCACCTGCTCCAGGTCGTCTGCTGACGCTCAGGCCGCGGCCTCGTACGCGCTCCGGAGGTCGGCGGACTTGTCGATGACCCGCTGAGCACCTGCCTCGAGCGCGTCCAGCGCGTCGGTCCCCTCCTCGGTCTTGACCGTGAGGATCGGGTCGGTCTGACCGCCCGACTGTTCGGGGTTCATATCGTAGGTCGCGGCGGCGACAGTGTCCATCTCCAGCAGCGCACCCTTGAGAACGTTCAGAAAGGTGTGGTCCTCGCCGGCAATCTCGATAGAGAGTTCGGTCGGCTCGTTCTCGATGACCCGGAGTTCCATACCGGGTATACCGCCGCTTGCGTACCTCAACCTTTCGACTCTCAGACGAGGGCGTAGACCATCAGCAGGAGGAAATAGAGGAGGATGACCAGCCCGGCGGCCTTCAGTTGGAAGCGACGCATCTCTCCCGTCTCCGTCTCGTAGGCCGCCTCGAAGGCAGCCTGTTCCGCCCCGGTGAGCCGGTCGGGGTGTGCGTGGCCCCGGTGGAGCGCGAGCAGGTCCTCGTCGGCGAACGGTCGGCCACAGTACCCGCACTCGAAGACATCGGCGCTGGCCGGCGGGTCAAAGCCACCCTCGAGCGGCCCGGGACCCGTCCCGACGTGGGTCGGTCCGGCCGTGGCTGCTGTTGTCCCCTGGTCGCTCCGGTCAGGGACATCCTCGGCGGCCGCGTCACGCTCACTCACGGCGTCGTCACCTCCGGCTGGGCGAGCAGCCACAGGCTCGTCATCGTGTAGAAGACCATCACCGCAATGAACGGATACTGGCTGCGGACCGCCTGCAGGCGGCCGGGAAAGAGGTCGTAGGCGGTGGCGTGGGCCACCCAGATTGCCAGGACGTGCCCCAGAAGGATGGCGGCCATCCCAACCAGGTCGAACCAGCCCGGCAGGGGCAACACGGGCACCTGGGGTGGCGTCGAGAGCGGCGTCGCCGCTAACACCACGATGGCGGGCGCAAGCGAGAGCAGAAAGCTCAGGTAGTGTGCGAGGTGGTAGCCGGCCGCGATAGCCAGCAGCGAGGGGGCAAACCGGCGAGCAACGGCGGCCGTCGAGAGGTAGGTGTCACCGGTCCGGCGGGCGACCCGTGAGGACAGTCGGTAGCCGCCGAGAAAGACGCCGAATCCGCCCGCGAGTACGGCCAGGTAGACGGGTGCGAGCGGCACGCCGGCGGCACGGACCACGCCAGCGACATCCGCCCATGCACCGGTGGAGACAAAGCCGTCGAAGGTTGTCGCCCACAGCAGCGCGACCACGAACGCCACCTCGCTGTCGTCGCCGACCCTGAGTTCGGAGAGTGCGCCGCCGGGGAGTCGCAACGAGAGGCCGTCACCGGTCCGCTGGACGGGTGCGACGGCCCCGTAGTAGCGAAACACGCGGGCCATCGGGTCCGCGCGGCGAAACCAGGTGTCGGCCCCGTAGACGGCGGCACCCACAAGCGTCGCGAACGTGTACGCGACGACGACCACTGCCAGCGGTCGCGGGTCGTCGGTGATCGGGCTGACGGTCTCGACCCAGATGAGCGCAAGCAGTGCGAGGACCGCCGGCCAGGAGCCCAGCCGGTCGGGGTATGGCCGGTCCAGAGAGGGGAGCAGGCCGGCGAGGGTGCGCCAGGGGTTCAGCGCCGGCCAGGAGTTGCCGACCAGATAGGTCGTGGTGGTGTAGCCGGCCCACCAGCCCACCCAGACAAAGAGGACGGCGGCGTTGTTCTCGGTCGGCCCAACAGCTGCGACCGCCAGGACCGCGACAAGGCCGAGGACGCCGACAGCCTTCGCCCCCCCACGGGCGAGGCGGCCGGGTCCGGGTGTCAGCCGGCGCCACCCGTCGATCGCCCGGACCATCGCCCGGTCGGTGACAAAGGTCGCGAGTAGGAAGGAGGCGCCGACGGCCGCGCCCCCGGTCATCAGCACCAGCCAGGTGGGGACGGTCACGGGCTGACGGTTCGACGCGACCGCCCCCCCGTGGGCGAGGGCGGGGTCGGCAACGGCAAGGAGAGCGAGCAGGCCGGCGGCGCCGGCCAGCCGGGTCCGGAGCCGGGACATACCTGTTGTTGGGCCGGCGGAGACGAGTACCTGTCGGGACCAGCCACTGTGTGGCGGCGCCGGGAACGGTTTGCGAGGGTTTTTGCCAGTCCACTCGCAACGTCGGGATATGACTGTCGCAGACGACTCGGACGACCACCTGCCGGCCGAGGACAGCGGTGGCCACCACCTGCCGGCCGTCGAGGACTGGCCCCGTGGCTTCGGCGAGGCCTCCTGGTGGCCGTTTGTTGCCGCACTCGGGGTCGGCGGGGTCTACCTCGGGGCCGCACTGTTCGTCATGGGGCACAGCTACGACGTCATCGGCCCGCTGGCCGGCCCGGGCGTGCTCGTCGGCTCGACCGGGCTGTTCCTGCTTGGCCTGTACGGCTGGCTCTACCACGGCTTCATTGCCGGGTTCCTCAAACACGGCACCCAAGGACGCAGCGGGGACAGCCTGAAACTCGGAATGCTCCTCTTTCTTGGCTCCGAGGTTGCCACCTTCGGCGCCGGCTTTGTCTACTACTTCTTCATCAGGTCGGGGTCCTGGGCGCCGGAGCTTCCGAACCTCCTCTCGAGTCTGGTCCTCATCAACACCGCTATCCTGGTCGTTAGCAGCGTTACGCTGCACTTCGCCCACGTCGCGCTCCGGAAGGGCAATCAGCAGCGGTTTGTCCGTCTGGCCGGGGTGACACTCCTGCTCGGACTCGTCTTCGTCGGCGGTCAGGTGCTCGAGTACTACGAGTTCATCATTCACGAGGGGTTTGACCTCTTCACCGGGGCCTTTGGCTCGGCGTTCTACGGGCTGACCGGCCTGCACGGCTTACACGTCACGCTCGGCGGCGTGTTACTCGCCATCGTCTTCTTCCGGGGCCGGATGGGGCACTACTCCGCCGAACAGCACACCTCCGTCTCGACCGTCTCGATGTACTGGCACTTCGTCGACGTCGTCTGGGTGTTCCTCGTCGTCGTCCTCTACGTCGGCGCCTCGGTCGCCTGACTGGGGCGTCCGTCCTGTCCCGGGCCGCCAGACCCTGGAGTGCCGGGGTTCGGGCCCAATACACACCCCCGTCAGTGACGGTGGCCTGGACTGGCGGCACGCCGCTGCGCCGGCCCGGGGACCCCCTGCCGAGGCGTCTGTGACTCACAGAGTCGGGGCACAGCTGGCCGGGCCGCGACGGACCGGGACATGGCGATTCCAGGCCGGCACGGAACGGTGACCGCCGTCAGCCGAAAAAAAGCGGGGTGTCAGGCGGAGGTGGAGGGTGGTCTACCCTGTCACTCCTCGCCGTCGGGCACGGCCTCTGTCGTTCCGTTGTCGGCCGGCGGTGCCGCGGTCGACACGGTCACCAGCCCGGCGGTCGTAGCTCAGTTCCGAGGGAAACCCAGCCGCTCGCTAAGTGTACGTTGTCGAGCTACCTCCTCATCCGTCTCGGGCCGGCCTACAACAGGGCACACAGCCCAGACCCGAGACCGGCGTTCCGGTTGTCGATAGGCCGATGTTTCCGGGGTGACCGTCGCCGCGGTCGGTAGGTGCGCCCGGTGGGTGTGGCGCTGTTGCTCCGAGCCGTCGGCTCCTCAAGTGAGCGATAAAAAACGTGAGTGGCCGTCCGGGCGCCGAGGCGCCCAGCGGAGCTGTCAGTTGCGAACGAGGTTCGTCGCGCGCGGGCCCTTGGGGGCCTGCTCGATGTCGAAGTCGACATCCTGTCCTTCTTCGAGGTCCGGGCCGCCGACGTCCTCCATGTGGAAGAATACGTCATCGTCCGCGTCCTCAGTCGAGATGAAACCGTAGCCGCCTGTGTCGTGGAAGAAATCAACCTTACCGTTTGCCATTGCGAGTAAACAAATGAACGGTATACTCATAACTATTCCGATATACGAACAGTGAGATACGGAAAATCCGAACAAAAGTTGGAAATATCCGCGAAGTCGCCTGGTCCGTGCGGAACAGACGCCGGAACCGGGTGACCCGTCGGGTTTCGCCCGCGAGACGGCCGGTCCAGCAGTTCCACGACGGTCACTCCCGGGCCTCGCCCGCGGGGTCGAACCGGCCCAGTTCCTCGCGGAGTTCCCGTCGTTTGAGCAGCGCGAATCCGAGGAGGATGAGCGCGAACCCCGCCGCGGTGTTGACCGTTGGCTGCTCGTCGAGGGCGACGAGACCGGTGAGGACCGCGGCGACCGGCGCCGCGTAGGAGACGAGATTGATCTCGATAGGACCCAGTCGCTCGAGCAGGTCGAAGTAGACCAGAAAGCCCAGCGCACTGGCGACAACGACCAGGTAGCCAAGTGCGAGCACCGCCTCGGCGGTCCACCGGACCGCACCGGGGGACTCGCCGATACTGACGCTCACGGCGTGCAGCAGGGCCGCGCCGAGGACCATCGACCACGCCTCGGTGGTTTCGACGGGGAGGTCGGCGTCAACCCGCCGCGTGAGGACACTGCCAAGCGCGAAGGCAGCTGCTGCGAGCAACACCAGCACCAGCGAGACCGACCGGGCGTTCAGCAGGTCCCCGGGTGCCGGCGCGCTCAGGACGGTAACACCGGCAAAGCCCAGCCCCAGTCCGAGCAGGCCGGGCGCGGTGAGGCGCTCGTCGGGCAGGAGGGCGCGGGCGAAGCCGGTCGTGAGCACCGGCGAGAGACTGACCACCACCGCCGCCGCAGCGCTGGTGGTCCCCTGCTCGCCCACGAACAGGAAGGCGTGGTAGGCAGCGATCAGCAGGGCCCCGCCGACGGCGACTGAGAGCCACTCGGCACGCTCCCGGGGCCGCCACCGGTCGGTGACGTAGGCCGCGTAGCCCAACACGAGCAGGCCGGCCAGGTCATACCGGAGGGCCGCAAAGAGTACCGGTGGGAAGAACTCCAGCCCGGCCTTGATTGCGGTGAAGGCGCTGCCCCAGGCCGTCGCCAAGGCGAGAAACAACAGCGCGTTCCGGAATCTCATCTCCCGGCCGTGGCGAGCGGCCCTGCCGGCCTAAACGATGCGATCCCACGTCGACGACCGGGGCCCACCGGTCCCGGCCGGTCGGGGGACGGGACACCGGGAGACAGGGGACAGCAGGTCTGCCCGGCAGGCCGCCCATTAGGTAGTGGGACAGCCCCCTCGTAGTAAGTGTTTGGCGGCTGGGCTCCTACACTCCCGTATGAACGTGTTGCTGGTGGTGCTGGACTCGGTCCGGGCGGCGAGCTGTTCGCTACATGGCTATCCACGGCGGACAACACCGACACTCAATTCCCTGGCCGAGGGTGCCACGGTGTACCGGTCCGCACGGGCGCCGTCGAACTGGTCGTTACCCGCACACGTCTCGCTGTTTACCGGGCTCGAGGCCGAGGCACACCGTGTCACCGTTCACGACCGGCTGGAGCCGGGTCACACAGTGTGGGATGACCTGTCCGGGGCCGGATACGACACCGGACTGTTCACCGAGAACGGGTTTGTCGCCACCCACAGGGTCGGGCTCTCCGAGCCGTTCGACACCGTCGTTTCCGTCCCGGAGGCGGCACCGGCAGCGTACCGCTCGGGGGAGCACACGGACAGGCCCGACGGGTTCTACTACGCCGACAAGCTCTGTACGTGGGTCGACGGCCGGGACCGGTGGGCAGCCTGCCTGAATCTCATGGACGCCCACCGGCCCTACGACCCGGCCCCCGAGTACGACCGGTGGGGCGACCCACAGGCCCACCAGTTGCAGTCGGAGCTGCCGGTCCGCTGGGAGTTCGACGTGCACGGTGGCGCACACCCGACCTGGGAGCTCGCCGGCCTCGAGTCGCTGTACGAGGGGGGTGTCAGACAGGCCGATGCCGTCCTCGGGTCCGTGCTCGAGCGGCTCGGGCAACGCGGCGTCCTCGAGGAGACACTGCTGGTCGTCTGTGGCGACCACGGCGAAGGGTTTGGCGAACCCGGGCGGCTCGACGGCGAGCCACCGGCGGTGGCTCACATCGTCCCGATGAGCGAACGTCTGTTACACGTCCCGCTCGTCGTGAAACACCCCGGCCAGCAGACAGGCAAGAGCGTCGAGGCGCCGGCCGCCCTGACCGCCTTCCGGGACGTGGTCGACGCGGCCCGCCGCGGCGGGCGGGCCAGTTTCGCCCGGGAGACGGTGGTCGCCTCGAAACAGCCGGTGACCGGTGACCTCCGGGAGCGGTACGAGGCGGCCGTCGACGACGCCACACCGTTTTTCCGGCCGAGTCGCGCGGTCTACGAGGACACCGACACCGGTGTGCACAAGACCTACACGTGGGGTGAGACCGCCGGGACGGTCCACGTGCCCTACGCCGGCGCGGCGGGTGCGGTGTCCGCGACTGACGGGCACCGGGTCGACCGGGCCTTCGACTCGGTGGCGGACGCCGGGGTACGGTGTCCGGGGCGTGACTCGGCCGACGCCGACACGCGCGACCGGCTCGAAGCGCTCGGATACTTCTGACCCGAGCAGGGACGGCAGGGCATACTCGGGCGCGTCGGACAGGATGGCTGGGGCGTGGCAAGCACCCCCAGTGACTGTCCGCGCGAAGCCGAGGAGGCGGTACATCTGCTCGAGATTCTGGCTGCGACCGACCGGCTCGTCGTCCTCGCCGTTGGACTCCAGGCGGACCGTTCTGGTCGGGAACGCCACGTCGAACCCAGTGTCGTCGAAGGCCGCCTGAATCTCGCGGTTTACCGTATCCCTGACCTCCTTCCAGCGGCCAAGCGCGTCGATGTGGTACTCGAGTCTGACCTGTAGCGTCGAGTCGCCGTAGTTCCAGAACCACGCACCCGTGTTGGTGTCGACACCGTCGACAGTCAGGTCGATGGCGCGGTCCATCTCCGTCGGCGTCGTGTCGTAGGAGAGCCCGAGAAGGGTCTTGACCCGCCGGGTCGGTTCGGAGGAGATGGTTCGCACCTCGGCGTCGGCGGTCGTCGAGTTCGAGAGGGTGACCGCCCGGCCATCGAAGTCGCGGGTCCGGGTCGTCCGGAGGCCGGTCTCCTCGACAGTCCCGGTCGTCCCCTCGATATCGACGGTGTCGCCGACGAGAAACGGCTTTGCGGAGAGGATATGTGCACCGCCGAAGGCGTCCGCCATCGTCTTCCGGGAGGCAAAGCCAACGGCCACGCCGACCACGCCAAAGGAGGCGATGACGGCCGTGACATCGTACCCCAGCGAATCCAGGATGACGACGCCGGCGATGGAGACGATGGCGATGTTGGTGACCCGGCTGACGATGGGAACCAGTTCGTCGTCCAGCCGCGATTCGGTCTGTTCGACGTAGCTCAGCACACAGGCGCCGATCAGCCCGTCCGTCAGCCGGACCGCGACCCAGGCGATGGTCACGATGATCGGGGTCTCGACTGACGCGTTCACCACCGTCCGGAGCGGCTCGACAGGGGCGAGGATATGTCGACCCGCGGCGGGCGGACGTACCGACGCCCTTTCGCCAGCCGTTCCTGTCCGTTCACCGCTCGGACAGCGGGGACTGTGGTGTCGGTTTTCGGCGGCCAAACGGCCACATTTCGG
>JBLGCN010000058.1:0-9023 GCA_047617405.1 Natronomonas sp. | reverse complement strand
GACGGAGACGGGGAAAGCGGCGGTCTCGTTTTCACCCGGACGCCGCAGCTGTGCGTCGTTGTAGGACCCGACGGCGGAGCGAAACTCCGCCGCCGCCGCCCGCCCCTTCGCGTCGGGGGCGGGGCGGACAGTCACGGGGTCGGTCCCCGTCACCAGCAGGTCGATATCGTCCCGGGGGAGTGCCCCGGGGTCCGGGTCGCGGACGGCAAAGGTGTCGTCGCCGGCCGCCACCGGGTGGTAGGGGTTGTCGGCGGCGACCCCGACGCGGTAGATACCCTGGTCGACTGCGACACCGCTGCCGGCGATGGCCGGCGCGAGCGCACCCAGGAGGAGGAGCGCACCGACAGCAACGGCGGCGGTCCGGCGGTCGACCCCACTCGCGTTTTTTGTCACCTCCCAGCGGGCGATACGCAACAGTTTGCGCGGGTGCATCAGCCCTCCTCGCTCCCCGGCTCCGGGCGTATCCGGTCGACTCGGCGCTGGTTTGCGTCTCGGTCGTCACCCTCGACGGCGCTGGCGCCGTCCTCGGCGACGTTGAGAAAGACGTCCTCAAGACTGGAGGCCTCGGTGCGGATGTCCTCGACACGGCCGCCGGCGGCCTCGGCGGCCTCACGGACCGTCTCGACGGCGTCCATACTCCCGACCACGCGCCGGTAGCGACCGTTCTCCCGGACGCTCTCGGGCACCTCGACGCTCGTGTAGACGTGATACCGGGTCTCACCGTGTTCGGCCTGGAGCTGTGCGAGGTCGCCGCGAGCGACGATCTCCCCCTCGTTCATGATCGCCACCCGGTCGCAGATCGACTCGACGTGAAAGAGGTTGTGTGCCGAGAAGACCACCGTCTTTCCCTCCTCTGCGAGTTGCTCGGTGAACTCGATAATGTAGTTGGTGGTCAACGGGTCCAGACCGCTGGCGGGCTCGTCGTAGATCAGCACGTCCGGGTCGTTGACCAGCGAGCGGGCGATGGCGACCTTTCGCTTCATCCCCTTCGACATGTCGCCGAGTTGGCGCTCGCGGTGGTCTAGGTCGAGTTCGTCGAGCGTCCCGTGAATCCGGTCGGTGGCGACGTCGCTAGAGACGTCGTAGAGGTCGGCAAAAAACCGGAGATACGACAGCGGGGTCATCTCCTCGTACAGCGGTGACTCCTCGGGGAGAAAGCCCAGTCGGGTGCGCATCGCCGTCTCGCCGGCGTCGTAGCCGGCCACCGTGGCCGTCCCCGCAGTTGGTTCGAGCAACCCGGCGAGCATCTTCAGCGTTGTTGTCTTGCCGGCACCGTTCGGGCCGACCACACCAAAGACCTCGCCGGCCTCAACCGAGAACGTGCTCCCCTCGACGGCGGCGAAACCGCCGTACTCCTTGCGCAGGTCCCGCGCCTCTATCATCGGTCACCCGTTACGACGCCACTGTTCTATGTGTTTGGTCCAATTATCAGGCCTGAACACGAATCCCCGGTGTGACTGAACACCGGCGGTCACCCGCGAGGTGACGGCCGACCGCGACAGTCCAGGCTCTATTGACGAACACGGAACGATGACCGGAGTGAGGGCCGTCGGTGCGCGCGGTCGGCTGTGACCGTCGCTACATCGAGGCCGGCACTACCGGCCGTATCGGTGTGCCAGGGGGGACCTGGCTCCCCTTCGAGGTGGGGACCTGCCAGGACTACCGGTGGACCTGGCGGGTCGTAGGCGTGCCGGCAGCGGGTCATTTTGTCGAAGCGGTAGCTAGCGGGGAGGGGGACGGCTGTCGGGTCCGGGTTGCCGCGGCACGCGGTCGGCTACACACCGGTCTGCCGCCGGGCACTCGGCTGGCTAGCCTCGTAGAGGAGTGAGGCGTGTCGGGGTCAGGCTTTGAGGCGTACGTCCTGTACCTTGTGGATGTCCTCGCCGATTCCGGTGCCGCCACAGTCCTCGTCCGGGCATCGGTAGTGCCAGCCGTCGGTCGTGGCCGCTCGCTCGCTAAATCGCTCGCCACAGGAGTCACAGATCAGTTGCCCCTCCGAGCAGGTATCCCGGTGAAGCTCGAGTTCGAGTTCGGAGCCGAACGTCCGCTTGCAGTCACGACAGGTGTGTGTCATAGTATGATATCTTCTCGCATCTCATAAAATCCCATCGGAACGTTCACGCCGTGTAGCCCCCCGAGCCGGCCACTCGACCCTGAAATCTACGGGTTCGCGGTGTGAGGAACAGTCACAAACGGCCCGGTCGGGAGCCCCCCACAGAGCGGGCGAGGCGCGCGAGTGGCGCACCCGGTTCGGGTGGTCGCTACAGCAGGTCCTCGACGCAATCGGCGACCTCCTCGGGGGTGTCGCCGACCGGGACGCCGTTGTCCTCGAGTGCGGTGATCTTCGAGTCGGCCGTGCCGGTGCCGGAGCCGGAGACGATGGCCCCGGCGTGGCCCATCCGCTTGCCCGGCGGCGCGGTGCGGCCGGCGATGAACCCCGCCACCGGCGTGTCCATGTGTTCGCCGATAAACCGGGCGGCCTCCTCCTCGTCCTCGCCGCCGATCTCCCCGCACATCACGACCGCGTGGGTGTCGGGGTCGGCCTCGAAGAGTTCGAGCGCCCCGATAAAGTCGGTCCCGATGATCGGGTCGCCGCCGATACCGATTGCCGTGGACTGGCCCAGCCCGCGGTCGGTGAGGTTGTCGACGACCTGGTAGGTGAGGGTGCCCGACCGGGAGACCAGGCCGATATTCCCCGCCGAAAAGATGTTGCCGGGCAGGATGCCGAGCTTCGACTCGCCGGGGGTGATGACACCCGGACAGTTCGGGCCAATCATGTGTGTGTCGACCGTCCTGAGTTTCCGGTAGACCCGGCTCATGTCCTGGGTCGGGACCCCCTCGGTGATCGTCACCACGAGGTCGACCGGGGCGGCAAGCGCCTCGAAACACGCGTCCCCGGCAAAGGCCGGCGGGACGAAGACGACGGAGGCGTCGGCGTCCTCCTCGCGGGTGGCCTCGTGGACGGTGTCGTAGACGGGGACGCCCGCGACCGTCTGGCCGCCGCGGCCCGGGACCACGCCGGCGACGACGTTGGTCCCGTACTCGAGCATCTGCTCGGTGTGGAACTCCCCCTCGCCGCCGGTGACCCCCTGGACGACGACGCGGGTGTCCGCGTCGACGAGCACGCTCACGCGAACCACCCCCCGGCGACCCGGGCACCGCGAGCGACGGACCGTCCGAGAGGGGTCATCCGTCCGCCCCCTCGGCGGCCGTGACAGCGGCCTGGACGGCTGTTTCGAGGGTCTCCGCCACCTGCACGAGGTCTGTGTTGAGTATCTCCATGCCTTCGGTCGAGCGGGTGCCCGCCAGCCGGACGACAACCGGCTTTGGGACCGTCTCGAACTGTTCGAGCGCGGTGTTGATCCCTGCTGCCACCTCGTCACCACGGGTGATACCGCCGAAGATATTGAAGACGACGGCGTCGACGTTCTCGTCGGCAAAGACCATGTCGAGCGCGTTGGTGACACGCTCGGCCTCTGCGCCGCCGCCGATGTCCAGAAAGTTCGCGGGTTCGCCGCCGTAGTAGTCGACGAGGTCTAGCGTCGTCATCACGAGGCCGGCACCGTTGCCGATGATACCGACGTTGCCCGACAGCCGGACGTAGTCGAAGCCGTACTCGTTGGCCTTTGCCTCGAGGTGGTCCTCCGCGGCCTCCTCCTCCATCGCCGCGAGGTCGGGCTGGCGAAACAGGGCGTCGTCGTCGATGTTCATCACGGCGTCTGCGGCGACAACCTCGTTGTCGGCGGTCACCATCAGCGGGTTGACCTCCGCGTCGGCGCCGTCCGTGTCGTCCCAGAGTTCGTACAGCGTCTGGAGCACGTCTGCCACGTTGTTTGCCACCTCGCGGTCGACGCCGGCGTCGTAGACAGCCCTGCGGGCCTGGTAGGGATGCATCCCGAAGCCGGGGTCGACGTGTTCGCGGGCGATAGCCCCGGGCTCCTCCGCGGCGACCTCCTCGATGTTGACGCCGCCGCGGCTCGAAACCATCACCACGGGTTCGCCCTCCCCCCGGTCCATCGTCACGCCGACGTACAGTTCGTTCGTGAAGTCGACGGCCTCCTCGACGAGGACGCGGTCGACGTGATACCCCTTCAGGTCCATTCCTAGGATGGCGGCGGCGGCCTCCCGGGCCTCCGCGGTGTCCCCGACGAGTTCGATCCCGCCGGCCTTCCCGCGGCCACCGACCTGTACCTGCGCCTTTATCGCGGCCGGATACCCGACCTCCGCCGCTGCCGCGACGGCCTCGTCGACGGTCGTCACCAGCGCCGAGGCCGGCGTCGGGATTCCGGCGTCCGCGAACACTTCCTTGGCCTGATACTCGTGTAGTTTCATGGCTGACGCTTCCGGTAGTTTCAGCGAGGCCCTGTTAGGAGTATCGGAATGGCAGCCGGGACCGCAGGCCTGCTGTCAGGCTGTCCGGGGCGCCGCGTCGGGGCCGTCGGCCCGCCACCGCAGGACGGTGACCGCGACGAGGAGGACGACCTGGTGTACGACCGTCGCCGCGACGAACGCGACGGCAGCCGCTGTGGCCGCAAGCGGTGTCGTGACCCCGCCAGCCAGGAGGACTACGAGCACGGCCAGCGCCGTGACCACTCCCTGCCGGGCCGCATGGCCTGCCTCGGCACGGAGTAGGCGTGGAACCGGTTCCGTCCGCACCGCACTGTCGGTCAGCGCGCCAAAGCACATGTACTAGCGACCGGCCCGCACACACTTAATTCGTCCGCGCTCGCCGGCCGGCGGCGGGCCGGTCGGCAGTACCGTTTTGAGGCGTCGGGGTCGACCACGGTGTATGGGTGACCTGACGGAATCGCTCGCGGCGGCCATCACCGAGGCCGACCACGTGGTGGCGCTCACGGGGGCGGGTGTGAGCACCGCCTCGGGGGTCCCCTCGTTTCGCGGAGCGGATGGGGTCTGGGGGACGGAGTTCGACCCCGCGGACTTTCACTACTCGCGGTTCCGGGCCGACCCTGGCGGCTTCTGGGCGGAGCGGCTGGAGCTGTCCGCACGGATGTTTCCGGAGGACGTCGCACCGAATGCCGCTCACAGCGCGCTGGCCGACCTCGAACAGGCGGGACAGCTCGACGCCCTCCTCACCCAGAACGTCGACGGGCTCCACCAGTCGGCAGGCTCGGGGTCGGTGGTCGAACTCCACGGCAACAGCCGTCGGGTGGCCTGCCAGGACTGTGGCACCCGGCTGGATGCCGACCCGGTCGAGGAGCGGGCCCGCGACGGGGAGCTCCCGCCGGAGTGTTCCTGTGGCGGCGTTTTCAAGCCCGACACCGTCCTGTTCGGGGAGCAGTTGCCGCCGGATACACTCGGGGAGGCCAGACGGCACGCCCGCGAGGCTGATCTCTTTCTGGCCGCCGGCTCCTCGCTGACAGTCGAGCCTGCGGCGTCACTCCCACGGGTTGCGGCCCGGACAGGGGCCCGGCTCGCGCTGGTGAACCTGGAGGAAACGCCGGTGACCGGCCAGGCAGACGACGATATCCGCGCAGACGTCACCGATGTCCTGCCGGAAATAGCCGCTACAGTTCGACGCCGCTCGGAATAAGACTGTGCTGGCGTAGGAGGCTCCCCTCCTCGTCGTAGACCAGCAGCGTCCCCTGTTCGTAGACGACAGGCTCGTCGGCCGGCCGCTCGATCCGGACGGCGTAGGTGTTCTTTGCCTCTCGCGCCGCGCTGACGACCCCGAGGAGCCCGGTCGCCTCCCCGTTCACCTCGAGCAGGTACTCCCCGGTGAGGCGTCGTGTCAGGCTCAGTACACCGGTCGTGTCCGGGTCGTCGACCGGGCCCTGAAGTCGGAGAATAACGTCGACGTCCTCGGCGGGGGGGACACCGTCGGCTGATAGCCGCTCGGCGAGGGTCCCCGCCGGACCGTCGAAGGCAATAGATACGGCTGGCGGGTCGCGCGCTGGGTCTGTCTCGACAGTGAAGTGGTCACGCCTCATCCGATATCTCTGTCTATGTTGCCCGCGGGCATGAACGTAACGCCGGTCGGGCGGTAATGGCTCGGCTGGCCGGCGGTCACGACCGTTTCGACGGCCGCGGTCGCCGGCAGTCGGTCGTGTGAGCCGACAGTTTTTATCCGTCGCCCCTCGCCGAGGTGGTATGTGGGCTCGCTCGGAGTATGCCGGCGAACTCGCCGTGCTGTCGACGTGGCTGTGTGCGCTGTTACCCTGGTCGGTGACCCTGTTCTCCCCACAGGGGCTCACGGCGTTTACCGTCCGCTTTCTCCCGCTGCGGCTGCTGTACATCAGAGGGGCCGAACTCCCCGGCGAGCGTCCCGTCCTGTTCGTCTGGCAGGTGCCCGGCTTTGTCGCCACCCCCGGGGAGACACTGGCCGCGGTGGCGTGGCTGGCCGGCAGTGCCGGCTTTTTGCTCCCGCTCGTGCTGAGTGTGGGCTACTATCTCCGGGACGACCGGGTAGAGCGGCGGTTCACACCGCGGCTGACCTTCGGGCTGGCCGCCGCGAGTGTCGGGCTCGTCATCGCCGCGGCGCTGGCCGTGGGGCTGTCCGGCGGCCTGATAGCCCTGCTGGCGGCGGCCGCAGTCACCCCACTGACGGCCGGGCTGGTTGACCACCGCTTGGGCCAGGGTGAGGGTCGTGACCGGGCCTACGGCGACCCGGTTCGGGCGCTCGGCCTGCTGTTGCTCGTGGCAGGGCTTGCTCTGCTGGTCCCGCTCTGGCAACACTGGCAGGCGACCGCGGGGACGACCGCCCCGGTCGGGGTCCTCTTCCAACTCGGGTTCGGGCTCATCCTCCTGCGGGTCGAGCGGGTCTGAGCCGCGGTGCCTGCCGGTTATTACCGCTTTCGTAACGGCCAAGTAGTATAAATGGCTGGCCGGACAACTACCGGCTAGTACGACGAAAAACGATGGCACAGGGCACAGCGAATGGAGACGGACCCCTCGACGGGATCCGGGGCTGGCTCGCACAGACTGCCCGGGTGTTGAGCGGGTCGACGATGACGGTCACCGAGTACGACCCAAACCGCCACGACCGGCTGGTCAGCTTCGACGGGCTCGAGGGTTACGAGGAACTCGACCGGTACTGGCTGAACGCCCCCTTTGCCTTTGTCTCGGTCAACTACGACCCCGAGGAGAGCGAACACTACTACCACGTCGTCGAGCCGGCGCTGTCGGACCTGGAGCGGCGGCTACTCGACCGGCTGTTCGACGAGGTCCGCGACCCCCTGCTGTACCGCGAGGACGTCGCCGAGGACCCCGAAGCCGCACTCCGGGAGGAGCTCCACGAACGCCTCGAGGAGTACGGTGTCAGCGTCGCCGAGGAGTCGTTCTACCGGCTGTTTTACTATCTGCACCGGGCCTTCCAGGGGTACGGCAAGCTCGACCCGTTGATGCACGACCCTCACATCGAGGATGTCTCCTGTGACGGGCCGGGGTTGCCGGTGTTCATCTACCACGACGGGTACACCGACATCGAGACCAACGTCACCTACGACCGCGAGGAACTCGACAATCTCGTCATCCAACTCGCCCAGCAGTCGGGCCGACACATCTCGGTTTCGGACCCCGTCGTCTCCACGACACTGCCCGACGGCTCCCGGGTCGAACTCGCACTCGGCGAGGAGGTCACCCCGAAGGGTTCGGCGTTTACCATCCGGAAGTACGCCGACGAGCCCTTTACCCCGATCGACCTGCTGGAGTACGGCACCTTCAGCGTCCGGATGCTCGCCTACCTCTGGCTGGCTATCGAACACAACAAGTCGCTGATCTTCGCCGGCGGCACGGCGGCCGGAAAGACGACGTCGATGAACGCGGTCTCGATGTTCATCCCGCCCCGCTCAAAGGTGCTGACAATCGAGGACACCCGTGAGCTGTCGCTGTACCACGACAACTGGCTATCCTCGGTGACCCGCGAGCGGGTCGGCGAGGGCGACATCGCGATGTACGACCTCCTGCGGTCGGCGCTGCGACACCGGCCGGAGTACATCATCGTCGGCGAGGTCAGGGGTGAGGAGGCGATCACCCTCTTTCAGGCCATGAACACCGGCCACACGACCTTCTCGACGCTGCACGCCGACTCCGTCCAGACCGTCATCAACCGTCTGGAAAACGAGCCGATCAACGTCCCCCGGCCGATGGTCACCTCACTCGATATCCTCTGTGTGCAGGTGCTCGGGCGCACAGGTGACGAGCGGGTCCGTCGCGCCAAAACCGTCGCCGAGGTCGAGGGGATCGACCAGCGGACCGGCGAACTCGACTACGCCAACGCCTACAGCTGGGACGCCACCGCCGACAGCTTCTCCGAGAGTAACTCCGGGCTGATGGAGGAGATACGCGAGGAAAACGGCTGGAGCGAGTCCCAACTGCTCCAGGAGCTACAGAACCGGCGCCGGTTTCTCCGGTATCTCCGGCACGAGGGGATCACCGACTACCGCCGCTTTACCGCGATGGTCAACAAGTACTACGCCGACCGGGAGGCGGTGCTCTCGCGGATCGACGGCGCCGACCTCGAGGGGTCTGAGTCCGAGGCCGACGCGCCCGACATCAGGCCCCAGGGATGAGCCTCGTCGACCTCGTAGGTCTCGTGTTTGTCGTTCTTCCGGCGGCGGCATACGCCGGGTCGAAGGTCAACACCCGGGTCGACCGGGTCGTTGCGCGGCTGGCTCGCGTGCTCTTTGGCCGGGTGCTCTCCGGGGACGAGGAGCGAAAACGGCTGATCGAGTCGGCCTATATCGGCCAGTCACACCGCACATACGCCGCAAAGACATACCTGTTCGTCCTGTTCGGGCTCGTCGGCGGCGGGTTCGGGACCGCCTACGCCGTCGCCGGGCTCCTCGTAGTCGTTGAGCCCGTCATCCGGAAACTCGCGGAGTTGCCAAACACCATCGCCGGCCCCCTGGGGTTCTCCAAGAGCTTCGAACTGGTCGTCTCGTCGGAGCTGTACTGGGGGTTGCTCGGCGGCGGGTTCGTCGTCGGCGGGGTCGCCGTCGCGGCAGGGGCCTACGTCTTTCGCTGGAAGCTCCCAGAGAGCAACGCCGAGGTGCGCCGCCGCAGCA
>JBLGCN010000057.1:0-9026 GCA_047617405.1 Natronomonas sp. | reverse complement strand
AACCCGTAGTCGGAGGGATAGTGGACGTTGCTGTGGAGCACCCGGTCCAGGACGACCCCCGGGAGGTCCTTATCGTACTCGTATTTGTTGCGCTCGCCTTTCAGGCACTCGACGACGGCGTAGATCTCTTCGGGCGGGTTCGGACCGGTCTCGAGGTCTTCCCAGAGGTTTGTCATCGCCTCGCGCTCAGTCGCCGCTCGAAAAACTACTTTCGGTCTCGGCGGGAGTATCTCCGCGCTCTGACCGCTGCTGTGAATATCGCCGTCCAACGGCGGTTACATTGACCGAACCTTCATATCTATCCCGGTGAATGTCTCAGAGATTTAACAAGCGTTAAATACGATTACAACTTGATTTGCAGTATGTCAGAGGCACAGACGGTTCCCGATAGTCCAGGTATTGCACGCGAACTGACCGCGTTTCAGCAGAATATCCTGACGATCCTGGCCGAGGAAGCCCGATACGGGCTTGCGATCAAGCGAGAACTCGAGACATACTACGACTCGGAGGTCAACCACGGCCGTCTCTACCCGAATCTGGACGACCTCGTGGAGATGGGACTAGTCGAGAAAAGCGAACTCGACAAGCGGACCAACCAGTACGCGCTGACAGACGAGGGCTACCAGGCGCTTCTTGACCAGCTGTCCTGGACCTTCTCGAAGACCGTCACCGACGAGGAGCGTGCGGCTGACCTGGAAGAGCTCATCGAGACCGCCCGGTAGACGCCGTCTCGACCGCTAGCGACACTGACTCCTCGACTACCGCCTTTTCCTCGTCAGTCGGCCAGACGTTGCGCCGGTAGTACTCGGTCAGAAACTCCTCGCGCTCCTCCGCCGAGAGCCTCTCGACCGGCTTCGCGTAGTGATTGTTACAGAACTCCGCGAGTGCCTCCGCGTTGGCCCCGTGGACGGGCCCGTGCTCCGTTCTGACAGCCGCCGCAACCTCGTTGTTGTGTGCCGCGACTGTCTCCCACGCAACGTCCTCACCGGGCCCGTCCAGAGGGAGCTCAACCCCACGGTCGATGTCGTCGATCCGGTCGGGATGGACCGTTCCATCCTCCACCCACTCCGTGGGATAGAGAACGAGCACGGCCCGGTTCTCCTCGCGGACCCGCCCGGTGTAGCCGTGCTCGGCCAGGAGGTCCGCACGCTCCCTACGGTACGCGGCGGCCTCGCGCTCGTCGGCTGCCTCGCGGGCCCGCCGGGTGAGTTGCTCTGCTCTCGCTTTCGTCTCCGCTGGAATCGTGTCAGGCGTCATCGAGTGCGTCGTTTGCCAGTTGGTCCGCGCGGTCGTTTATCTCCCGCGGTACGTGCGAGATTGACCACTCGGAGAACCCTGCCAACAGCTCCCGAACCTGCACCCGGTACTCCCGGAGCTCGGGGTCGTTAGTGTCGTACTCGCCGCGGACCTGTTTTACGACGAGTTCGGAGTCACCACGCACGACCACCTCGTCAAAGTCGTAATCGGTGGCGACCGCCAGTGCCTGCACCAGCGCCTCGTACTCCGCCTGGTTGTTCGTGGCCCGGCCGACCCGTTTGCCGCCCTCGGCGACGATGCCGCCGTCGGTCACGACGACATACCCGACGGCCGCCGGCCCAGGGTTCCCGCGGGCGGCCCCGTCGAAATAGACGTGTGCGCGCCCGCCGGAGGGTCGCAGGACCCCCTCCAACCGGGCGGTGTCGCCACCCTGCACGACGACCTTGTCGTCGTAGGCAACCGCAGTTGCCCCGGCGTACCGGGCGCGCCACCGCTCGTGGTCGGTGTTTCCGGACGCAATCTCGGCGCCCCCCTCCTGCAGGCGTTGCCGGGCTGTCTCCGGGTCACAGTCGATGACGGGCACACAGTTGTATCGGGGCGGCGTGGTAAAGCCGCTGTCGTTGTGTCCGTCGCAAGCCGGCGGAGGCCGGGGTGTACCGGCCGAGGATTTAAGTCATTCCGAAGTACTACTATAAAAGAGCGATGACACGGTCCAGCCGCCAGCGGGAGCGCGAGCGCGAGTCCGAAACCGAACAGGAGGAAACGGAGGGTGTCCGCGACTGTCCGGAGTGTGGGTCGGACGACATCATCAAGAGCTCTGACCGGGGTGAACTTGTCTGTGACGACTGTGGTCTCGTCGTCGAGGAGGAGAACATCGACCCGGGGCCGGAGTGGCGAGCATTCAATCATCAGGAACGACAGAAAAAATCCAGGGTCGGCGCACCGACGACCCAGACGATGCACGACAAGGGGCTGACGACGACTATCGACTGGAAGGACAAGGACGCGTACGGTCGGTCTATCTCCTCGAAAAAACGAAGCCAGATGCACCGACTCCGAAAGTGGCAGGAGCGGATCCGGACAAAGGACGCCGGCGAACGGAATCTCCAGTTTGCCCTCTCCGAGATCGACCGGATGGCATCCGCACTCGGCGTTCCGCGGTCCGTCCGAGAGGTCGCCTCCGTCATCTACCGGCGCGCCCTCGACGAGGACCTCATCCGGGGCCGCTCGATCGAGGGCGTCGCCACCTCCGCGCTGTACGCCGCCTGTCGAAAGGAGGGGATCCCTCGCAGCCTCGAAGAGATCTCCGACGTCTCCCGCGTGGAGCGCAAGGAGATCGGGCGCACATACCGCTATATCTCCCAGGAACTGGGCCTGGAGATGGAACCGGTCGACCCGAAGAAGTACGTCCCCCGGTTCTGTTCGGAACTCGAACTCTCCGAGGAGGTCCAGACAAAGGCAAACGATATTATCGAGACGACCGCCGAGGAGGGGTTGCTGTCGGGCAAGTCACCGACCGGCTACGCCGCGGCCGCCATCTACGCTGCCTCGCTGCTGTGTAACGAGAAGAAAACCCAGCGCGAGGTTGCTGATGTCGCCCAGGTAACGGAGGTCACGATCCGGAACCGCTACCAGGAGCAGATCGAGGCGATGGGCATCCACAGCTGACCGCGCTGCCGCCACACATTTACAAGCGATCCCGCGACCAGCCGTTGGCATGTGACCGTCGCTGCGGGGCGGCCACGCGGCTGTGCGACACACCGCCTCGCAGGTAGCCGTGTCGCCTGTTCGCCACACACCCGCCGAACGCGCCACCGACTGTGGGGTCAGATTCATTACTGACACCCACGTACACGTAGGGGATGCGACTCGGGGAGTTTATCGAGGATTTCGAGCGCGATGAGGCCGCCGAGCGTCGGCGACTGGCCCGCGAGAAGTCCTACGAGGTCACCGACTATCTCGACGACGTCGAGCGCCAGTTCCGGGAGACCGTTCAGGGTGACTCGCTGTTCGGCGCGACCGCACCCGAGATCTTCGTCGGTCGGTCGGACTACCCGAGTGTCTCGACCGGCCTCCTCTCCCCGATGGACCGGGACGCGGACCCCAGTAGCTACGCTACCGGCGCCCACTGGTACCGCGAGGGACTCGACATCAACGATGTCCTCCGGCGTCGGACGGGGTTACTGAACTCCACCTGGTCGACGGAGGCGGCTGTCACCGACGCCTGGAACGGGTTCGTGGGTGTCCAGCGCGAGGTGGCCATCGCCGACCACCCCGTCGACGTGGAGGTCGGTCTGAGCGATGCACCCGAGTTAGACCTGACACTCGACGATATACAGACGCCGACCGGCCCCCGGGCTCGCGCGACCTCCGCGAGCCTGACCGAGAACCCGCACGTCCCCCGGCCGGTCGAAAAGACACTTGCGGACGACGACTGGCGGGCCGAGGGTGCTATCACCTACCTCTACCGGCGGGGCTTCGACATCTACGATATCAACACAATCCTCTCTGCGGGCGCCCTCGGACAGGGGCGAAACCGCCGGCTCGTCCCGACCCGGTGGTCGATCACCGCCGTCGACGACACCGTTGGCCAGTATCTCCGCGGGCAGGCCCGGTCCTCACCCACTATCGACCAGGTTCAGGTCTGGCACAACGCCTACCTCGGGAACGACTACTGGGTAATCCTGGCGCCGGGCAACTGGGAGTTCGAACTCGTCGAGCTGAAAGCGCCGGGGAGTGTCTGGAACCCTGAGCCGGACGGTAACTACTACATGGCCGCCGACAGTGAGCCGTACGAAGGCCGGACCGAGTACGTCGACGAAACCGCAGGGGCGTACTACGCCACCCGGCTGGGTGTCCTCGAACACCTCGCGTCGGTTGACCGCCAGGCGACCTGTCTGGTGATCCGACACGCAAGCGACGAGTACTGGGCTCCCGTCGGTGTCTGGCAGACCCGTGAGGGGGTCAGGGACGCCTTCGGGGGTGAGCCCGCGGTCGCCGAGTCCTTCCACGCCGCGGTTCGCCAACTCGCACCACAGCTACCTGTCTCTCCGGCCGCGCTCCGACGGAAGTCCGACCTCGTGGCGGGGCTCCAGTCACGGCTGACCGACTTCTGACCGGCCGGCTCACTCCTCTGCCGTCGGGACCGGCCCTGTTCCGATCGCCTCCCGGGTGGCGCTCTCGAACTCCTGTCGAGTCGCGAAGTAGGGAACGTCAACCTCCTGTAGCACGGTCGCAAGCTCCCGCGGGCCGTCGGGGGTCCGGACCGTCGTGTCGCCCTCCCGCTCGATGACGGCGCTCCTCTCGATACCGTACATCAGGCGGGCGGAGACCCGCGCCAGTGGCGCGCCCTCGACAGCGTCGCCCTCCCCGAGGGTGACGGCCGGTTCGTCCTCGTCATCGCTGTCCTCATCTGCCATAGCCCGGCTTCTCGACGGTAGCGATTAGTGCTTACGACTCGCGGTCCGGCGGCGTCGGACGCCCGTCTGACGGGGAGTTTTGACCGGTCGCCCCCAACACGGAGCATGACTAGCCTGACCGAAGCCTACGACGGTAGCGCCGGGGCCGTCGTCGACCGCCGACGACGGGCCCTCGGGGCGGGCGTGTTCGTCCTCGGCGCGGCTATGGTCGTCACAGCCATTCTGGTGGCGACGACCGGGCTCGGCGACGTGTTGGGGCTCGGGACCTACGAGGCCCGCGAGCTGGCTGGCATCCTCGCCGGCGGTGGCCTCCCGGCCGTGTTCATCGGTATCTTCGTCGTGTTGCCGGCGCCGAAGACGGTTCGCGCGCTCGCGGCCATCGGCGCCAGCATTGCGCTGCTCGGTGTTGCACTCTTTGCCTCGGTCTACCCCGGCCAGTGGATCCCCATCGACCCGGGGCTGACAGTTGTGACCATCCTCGTCTACTCGCTCGGAACGCTTGCGACATTCTGGTGTCTGTTCGTCGGGCTCGTGACATTCAAAACCCGCAACGACCCTGGTGGGACCGCGACACTCAATGTTACAGAGGCGGGGACAGTCCGCATCGTGAGTGACAACACTAGCCCAGGGTTGGGTGGCGTCGGACTCTCCGGGACGCCGGACGGCGGCGTCGAAACCCAGACAAACCGCGAGCCGGCGGGGGACGGCGGCAGTGTGGCCGACCCCGCAGCCAAATCTGAGGCGGCCGAGACGACTGGCACCCGCGGCCAGCCTGACCGATACTGCGGGAACTGTGGCCACTTCGAATACGTCCGCGCCGACGACGACCTCGCCCCTTACTGCGGGCTCCACGACGAACTCATGGACGACATGGATGCCTGTGAGCAGTGGCGGCCAAACGACCAACCGTGAAATTAAACATCGCCGATGGATAGGAAGGGGATATGGAATTTTGCGACGAGTGCGGCTCGATGATGAAGACGGAGGACGGCCGGTGGGTGTGTGAGAGCTGTGGGTTCGAGAAGTCCCGTGACGCCGAACGGGAGGCGGCGATGACGACCACACAGGACCAGGAGGAGTCCGAGGTTGTGGATATGAGCGAGACCGACGAGGAGGCCATCGGCCCGACGACCAGCACCCGGTGTCCGGAGTGTGGTCACGACCGGGCCCGCTACGAGATGAAGCAGATCCGCGCCGCCGACGAGTCCGAGACCCGGTTTTTCACCTGTACCGAGTGTGGCCAGAAGTGGCGCGAGGATGACCACTGAATGGCCGACCCGGAGTACCCGGCTGTCGAGGTTCTGGACGGCTGGGGGTTGACCGAGGAGGCTGTCGAGACGCTGTTCGAACTCCCGACGATGGCGGTCCGTGGCGCGAGCCGGCGGTACGAGGACCGCGGAACGCAGGACGAACTGGCCGTAGCGACCGACCCGGCATACGACGAGACACTCCGGTTTTTCTCGGCGACGCGACTCGCCTTCGACCCGGGCCTCCCGCTGGGGACGCTCCCGGCGGCTGTGTTACCCTCGGTCAGACAGCAGGCCAGGCGGAGTTTCAAACGCCGGCTCCGCGACCGCGGGGTTTCCCGCGTCTCGCGCGGTCAGTCGGAGCGGCTCAGGGTCGACGGGTCGCGGGTCCGCGCCCGCAGCTACACCGGCACCGTCGACACATCCGAGGGGTACGAACTTCCGGTTAAGGGGTGGCTCGCTGTCTGGTACGACGAGAGCTTTCTTGTTGTCACCGGCGGATACCCCGACGGCCGGCTGGCGGATATCTTCGGGGTTGAGGCCGCGGCCGCGGGGCTCTCGGCCCCGCCTCGGCAGTATCGCGACGACTTCTTTACCCTTCTCCGCAGCGTCCGCTGAGCCCCGTAGGCGGGGCTCACACGTTCCGGGCGAAGGTGAGATACCCGGTGTGTCCCACACCCGTCGTCGAGGGTCTGGTGCCACGCTCCTCGAACTCCATCTCCCGCTGGATTGTCTCCAGGGTCTCGACCTCACCCAACCCCGCTCGGCGCGCGGCCTCGACAGCCTCCCGGGTCGCCTCGACGAACGGCGAGTAGACCGCCAGAAACCCCCCGTCGACGAGCAGTGACGGCGCCCGCTCGACGACTGCCGGCGCGTCCCCGGTGTCGAGTGTCACCGTCTCGAACCGGTCAAGGTCCGGCAGGTGTGCCGCCACGTCGCCGGTCCGCACGTCCACCTGGCCGGCCACGCCCGCCAGTTCCATGTTCTCGCGGGCGACCTCGGCGAAGTCCGGGTCACGCTCGTAGGTGACCACATCCACCCCTGCGCGACCGAGCGAGGCTGCGAGTACGCCCGACCCGGTACCGGCATCCAGCACGCGGTCGCCGGCACCGACACCTGTGTGACCGAGGACGAGCCCGATATCACGGGGAAGCATCGGCGCGCCGGTCCGCTCAAGATGGTGAAACAGGTCCGGACCCCGCAACTCGCGCGCCCGAAACTGCTCGCCGAGGTGTGTTTCGACCGTCTCGCCGGCCGTGACGTCGGCTGGCACCTCGAGGACGCCCAGGTCGGTCTCCAGTCGCTCACCGGGGTCCAGCAGGTACTCGCGGTCCTCGTGGACAAAAAGCAGTGCCACGCTACTCCAGCCGCTCCACGGCGGCCGCCAGGTCGCCGTCGGTCGCCTCCAGTGCCTCGCGGGCGGTGTCCTTGCCGGCCCCGGTCCGCTGGGCGACGAGGTCGATGTCCTCCTCGGGGACCCCGGTGTCACCTGCGGTTTCGTGCTCCTCGCTACCGGCATCCCCGTCGGCGTCCGCCTCGAGGGCGCCGGCCTCACGGCGTTCCGGCGAGCCGACCACCTGGTAGGTCTCCTGGCCCTGGGCGCCCATCTTCTGGACCTCCGCGTCGGTAAACACCAGTTTGCCGTCGGGGGTCGTGATCACGACCTCCTGGGCATCGATCTCCTCGATGTCGATCCCCATCTGTTCCATCATCTGCTTCATTTTCCTACTATCCATTCCACCATTTCCACCGAACATTATCAAAGGGATTTTGGGACCCCCATACATAAAGTCTCCACTATTATTGGCGGCCTCAACTTCTGAAACTGGGATATTGGAAAACTCTGTTAGACGGCTGTTCTCGGAAGTAAGATAGGAAATTAGCGAAGAATCGAGTACATCTTGAAACAGTTAGTGCGCCGCTCGAACCTAATTATAAATAAGAAATAATCTTCAGACACAATGTCTTTGTAGTAGAATCTGCCACCTGTTGGCATGGTTGATGCGCTTGCAGAACGCTGGACTCCCGAGGACTTGCCCATCCTCGACCAGACCGACACCGACCTCCAGATAACTCGGAGTACGTCGACGAGAGTGGCTGATAGCAGCCACACGCTCCACATCTACACGGAGACGTTATGCCGTCGTGATGACTACAAAAACTGGTCGGAGACACTGGACATGGCCTTTCGTGTGGAGCTGGCGGCGCTGATTGATGAGAGGGAAACCGAGTTTACACGCGCCGACTACGACGTGGCTTACACGATTCCACCCGAGGGGTGGGTCTCCTCACAGGAATTTCGTACCACCGATGTGCTTGACGAGGGTGCAGTTGAGGTCGATGGTCGGACGATAGGTGTCGCCATTCCCAAGATCGTCCACGAGATGCTTACTGAGTACGCCGAGGGGACCGAGGTGACCTTTTCGGCGCTCGCCCGTGATGGGGTGGACCGTCTGCTCGGACTCCGCGAAGAGTGAGAACGACACTCGGCGGGAAATGTCGCTAACAGCGGTTCCTCTGGTGGTCGTGTTTAGTCAGTGATATATGCCGTGCGTGAAGACTTGTAACCACATTTCGATATATTACCTGGTATTTTTTATCCCCACGGCAAGTACAAGGCTGCGAATGAACCGAGAGCACTTCCCTCACGTTGTGAAAATCAACCTCTTGACAGTCGAGGCTGCAAACCGAGAGACGGTGAGGAATGTATTGGACACGTGGCGGAGCCTACAGCGGCTAAGCGATGCAACGTCGTAGCGTCACCGACGACGACGGGACACTCATCCATATGTTAGAGTACAGTCAGGAGGAGTCCACCTTCGACACCGTGGCAATCCGCTATCCCATCGAGACCGATAGACGGTTGCACGTGCTTGGCTACCTGGGTGAGGAGATCGTCTACCAGCAGTCCTTCGAGATACGTGACCTCTCCTTTGCACCCGTCACCGTGATGGGGAAAGGCGAGATGGACACTGCTGTTGGACTGACGGCGGACGACGACGTACAGGTGGACGACGAAGACGTGGACGACGCACACGCGGACGACGTTGAGACAGCCACACCAGAGTCACCGACGGGGTACACCAACTTCGATGGTGTGCCA
>JBLGCN010000056.1:0-9198 GCA_047617405.1 Natronomonas sp. | reverse complement strand
AAAGCGGTCGTGCCAGTCGGGGACGTTGCTCGCGGCCATCACGACCGCCCCTTCGAGGTCACCGTCTCGCGGGCTCGGCCCGCTCGACCCGTCGGAGTCGCTGCGCGACTCCCGCTCGAAGTCCTCGGGCAGCCCGTACCCCAGGTCGACGAACTCCCCGGTCACCGACCCCGACGGGCTGCGCGGGAGCGCGATACTGTCCTGTGACTCGCCGGCGGCGTGGACCGCAGAGGAGCCGCGAGCCCACCCCTGGATGTCGAACGGCTCGAGGCGGGGGTTTCGGGCGCCGGCCGCCGCCAGTGCGTCGCGGGTAGCCTCGGCGGCCCGGCGCTCGCCCTCGCTTCCGGCCATCCGGTTTCCGATGTCGACCAGCCGCGTCAGGTGGGTCCAGCCGGCCTCGCTTGTGAACGTCTCGCCGATCCAGTCGGTCATACGCCTCCCTCGGGTACCGGCGACAAAAGAGTGGTGTGGGGACGGGGCTGTGGGGCCAGTTCGTCAGTCCCACTCCTCGCCGAGGCCGGCCAGCGAGAACGGCCCGACGGGGAGATTGTACCCCTCCTCCATGGCGGTGTCGACCTGCTCCTTCGTGGCGACGCCCTCGTCGACGACTTTCCGGGCCTCCTCGCGCATGGCCGCGTAACACCGGTTGGCGACGAAGCCGTACTCGCCGGGGGCGTCGTCGATGACGACCGGCTCCTTGCCGACCGCCTCGCACAGGTCCGCTATCAGGTCGACGACCGCCTGGTCGGTCTGCTCGGACCTGACAACCTCGACCAGCGGCATAACCGGCGCCGGATTGAAGAAGTGTGCAACGGCGACCCGTGAAGGGTCCGAAACCGCGTTGGCGATGCTGGTCACCGAGAAGCCGCTCGTGTTCGAGTACAGCGGGATCCCCTCGGTCGCCTCGTCGATTTCCTGGAAGACCTGCCCCTTCAGCGAGAGGTCCTCGGTGACCGCCTCGACCAGCAGGTCGGCGTCCTCGACAGCCGTCGCCAGGTCTGTCGTCAGCGTCAGCCGGTCCAGGGCATCCGCCCGCTCCGCCTCGGTGAGGTAGCCGCCCTCGACCGCCCGGTCGAGCCCGTAGTTACCGCTCCGGATACGCTCCTCGGCCTCGTCGAGGATGCCCTGGTCGATGTCGCGAACCGAGACGGTGTAGCCGTTCTGGAGGAACACCTGCCCGATCCCGCTGCCCATGACCCCGCCGCCGATGACGGCGATATTGTCGATGTCTTGCATGGCGTCCCCCGGTGCTCCCGGAGCCGGCATAGTTCTTCGCCCGGACCGCCACGCGGATGCCCAAACGTATAATCCCCGGCCGCGTGTGTGTGGTGGTAATGCCAGCCAACCGGGAGTACGACGCCGTCTGCGAGTCATTCGAGTGGGAAGATGTCTTAGAGACATACGACTGGGACGCGCCGGCGGAGCTGAACGTCGCCCACGAGGCGTGTGACCGCCACGCCGGCTCCGGTGACGTCGGCTTCGCCTGGGTCGACCCCGACGGCGACCTGGCGGAGTACACGTTTGGCGACCTCCGGGAGCGCTCGAACCGGGTGGCGAACGCACTCGAGGCGCTAGGGGTCGACCGTGGCGACCGCGTGACGACGCTGCTCCCGAAGGTGCCGGAGACAATCATCACGATCCTGGGGGTCTGGAAGACAGGTGCGGTCCACGTCCCGCTGTTTACCGCCTTCAAGACCGGGGCCGTGGAGTACCGGGTCGAGGACGCCGACCCCGAGGCCCTGGTCTACCACGCCGACCACGCCGACACCGTCGCCGCGGTCGACACCGCGGGACTGACAACAGTCAGCGTCGGCGAGGACCCGGCCGCGGACCATACATATGAAGGGGTCGTCGCCGACCGGGCACCGGAGTACGAGGTCACCCGGACGGCGATGGACGACCCCTGCACGATGCAGTACACCTCCGGCACCACCGGTCCGCCGAAGGGGGTTGTCCTCCCGCACAAGGTGCTCCCGGTGTTGTACCCCCACACGAAGTACGTCCTCGACGTCGAGCCCGAGGACGTAGTCTGGGGGGCCGCCGACCCGAGTTGGTCCTTCGGCCTCTTTACCACGGGTTTCGGGCCGATGGCGGTTGGTGCGACCCGGGTACTCCACGCCGGGCAGTTCGACCCTGACCGCTGGGTCGGGATTCTCGCCGACCACGACATCTCGGTGTTGGGGGCGGCCCCGAGCGCCTACCGCGGGATTATCGCCGGCGGCGAGGAGCTACTCGAGGGACGGACCTTCGAGGAGTTGCGGGTGCTCCACAGCGCGGGCGAACCGCTCAATCCCGAGGTTGTCGACTGGTTTCGCGAGCAGTTCGGCCTGACCGTCCACGACGGTTACGGGCTGACCGAGGGGGGGATGGTGGTCAACAACTACGCTGGCCTCGACACCGAGGTAAAGCCGGGGTCGATGGGGCTACCCTGTCCCGGCTACGAGGTGACGCTGTTGGACCCGGAGACCCGCGAGCCCGTCGCGCAGGGCGAGACCGGCGAGATAGCCGTCAAACCCCGGGAGTGGCTCCTGATGGACCGCTACTGGCGGCTGCCGGAGAAGACCGAAGCAGCCTTCCACGACGGCTGGCTGCTCACCGACGACCTCGCCCACCGCGGCGCGGACGGCTACTACTGGTACGAGGGCCGGGGCGACGACGTGATCATCTCCTCGGGCTACCGGATCGGCCCATTCGAGGTCGAGAACAGCCTGATGGAGCGGTCGGTGGTCGCCGAGGCTGCCGTGGTTGGGGTGCCGGATGACCAGCGTGGCCAGCGGGTCAAGGCCTTTGTCGTCCCGACCGACCCGCCCGAGGACCCCGACACAGCCGCTGAGAAACTGAAACAGCACGTCAAGGAACAGCAGGCGAGACACGCCTACCCCCGGGAGGTCGAGTTCGTCGAGGAACTCCCGAAGACGGCCACTGGTAAGGTCCAGCGGTACAAGCTAGAGGAGCGCGAGGCGGACGCGGACCGGGGAAGCACATAGCGGCTGTCCACAGCCCTGTCCCGGCGGTATGGGTCGGGTTCGCCGACCGTCGACGGTGCCTGTCAGACAGCGAGTGTCACGGCCGCGCAGCCTCCGGCTCGGACCAGTTCGCGGTCGATAGTTCGCTTCTGGGTCTCGTCGGTCCCCTCGAAGATACGTAGCACACGGGCGCTCCGGTACTGGCGCTTGATATGCTGGTTTTTCATGAGGGCGGCCCCACCGTAGACCTGCGTGGCGACGTCTGCGGCCTCGTTCTGGAGTTGGGCGCCACGGAGCTTTGCCATCGACTCCTCCTTGCGGGCGCGGTCGCCCTGGCCTTCCAGGCGGCGTACCGGTAGAGCTGGCGGGCCCGTTCGATGTCGGTCGCTACGTCCGCAATCTGGAAGGAGACCGCCTGCCGGTGGCCGATGGGGCTTGCCGAAGGGCTCCCGGTCACCGGCGTAGTCTACGGCCAGGTCGAGTAGGGACTGCGCGCTGCCGACCGCGGCGGCGATGTTAATCCGGCCGCCGCCGATCCACTCTATCGCGGCCGAAAAGCCCTCGTCCACCTCGCCGGGGACCTGGTCCTCCGGGACGCCACAGCCGTCAAACCGGAGTTCGGCCTGGCCGCCGGGCGTCGGCCGCAGGCGACCCAGCCTCAGACCGGCTCGAACCGCGGGACGGCGTACTCCCCGTCGTCGGTCTCGTGGAAACAGACCGCGACGGGCTGGCCGACCGAGAGGGCCTCGGGGTCGTCGGTGACGATGTTGGTCAGCAGCCGTGGCCCCTCCGCGAGTTCGACGTAGGCGACCACGTACGGTGTCGCGTCGTCGTAGGGCGGCCCGGTCTGTCGGGTGACCGAGTGGGCGTAGACCTCCCCCTCGCCGCGTGTCTCGACCCACCCGGTGTCCCCGGAAAGACAGTCGGGACACCGGGCTCGTGGCGGGTGGTAGACGCGACCGCAGTCCGCACACTCCATCACCAGCAGTCGGCCCTCGGCGGCGGCCTGCCAGTACCGCTCGGTCTCGGGGGTCGGGGAGACATCGGGCGTCGGCAGGGTCGTCTCGTCGGCCATCACCGGTCACCCCCGAGGACGAGCGTGGTGCTGGCCATCCGCGTGCCGAGACTCCCGCCGGTGCCGTGGGTGAGGCCAATCTCGCAGCCGGGTATCTGAACCGGCTCGTTGGCCTCGCCGCGCAGCTGCCGGACTGTCTCGATTATCTTCGGCATCCCACCGCGGTTTGCGGGATGGTTGTTACAGAGCCCACCCCCGTCGGTGTTGAACGGTAACTCCCCGTCCGGCGCCTGTAACGTGTCACCCTCGACAAACTCGCCGCCCTCGCCTTTCTCACAGAAGCCCAGGTCCTCCAGGGTCTCGACAACCGTAATCGTGAACGAGTCGTAGATAGAGGCGTAGTCGATATCGTCGTGAGTAACCCCCGCCTCCTCGAAGGCCCGCGGACCGGACTCGACGGCGCCGGTGTGGGTCAGGTCGATGTCACCGGCGTCGTGGTGTTTGACCGCCTCCCCGTGGCCGAGCACCGACACACAGTCCCGGTCGAGGTCGTCGGCGACCTCGGGGCTGGCGACGACGACACCGCCGCCGCCGTCGGAGACGACACAGCAGTCGAGCAGGTGGAGCGGGTCACTGACCAGCCGGGACTCGACGACATCCTCGACGGTGACGGGCTCCTGGAACATCGCGTCCTCGTTGTACTGGGCGTGTTCGGCGGCCGCCACCCGGACCGCGGCGAGCTGTTCGGCCGTCGTGCCGTACTCGTGCATGTGTCGGCGGGCGGCGAGGGCGTACATGTTGACGGTACCGGTCCCGTAGGTCTCCTCGAAGTCCGCGTGGGGGCCGGAGGGTGGGCCGCCGTCACCGGACCGCGAGCGCGGGCGACCCGCCATCGTGACGAGTGCGACCTCACACTTTCCCGCCGCAACCGCTGCGGCGGCGTGGCCGACGTGGGAGACGTATGAGGTGCCGCCGAGGTCGGTCGAGTCGACGTAGGAGAGCTCCTGCAGCCCCAGATAGTCGACCATCGACATCACCCGGCCGGGCCGGCCGGCGGTGAGGTAACCGTCGACGTCGGCTTTCGTGAGTCCGGCGTCCTCGAGCGCTCCGGCGGCCACGTCCCCGTGGAGTTGAGCGGTTGACTTGTCCGGGGCCTCCCGGGTCGGGTGTTCGTACACGCCCGCGACCGCGGCGGTATGGTCTGTCATATCACCCACCGACTGCCGGTCGAGTATTATAGTTGCTGGTCGACATCCGCGGTCACCGCCGACACACAGTCAGCCGTCGCGGTCGTCGACAGCCTCCTCGAAGGTCGCCTTCGAGGTCGCGGCGCCACCCATCAGGTGGCTGGTGTCGGTCCCGACCATCATGAAGTCAAAGCCCAGGTCGACGTAGCGTTCGACCGCCTCGCGGCCGAAGGCGAGTGTGGCAACCGGCTTGTCCTCGGCGTGGGCCGCCTCGACCACGCGGTCGACGGCGTCGAGAAAGGCCTCGGACTCGTACTCGCCGTACATCCCGAGGTTGGCCGAGAGGTCCGCCGGCCCCAGAAAGAGCCCGTCCAGACCGTCGACGGCGGCGATCTCCTCGACGTGTTCGAAGCCAGCCTCGGTCTCGACCTGGGCAACGGTGAGCACACGGTCGTTCGCCGTCTCGACGTAATCGTCCATCTCCAGGCCGTACCGGGCCGCGCGGCCGCCGGCCACACCCCGGTTACCTTCGGGCGGGTAACGGGTCGCCTCGACGAGCGCCCGGGCGTCGTCCCCGTCGTCGACCATCGGGGCCATCACACCGGCAACACCGATGTCTAGCACGCGCTTGATGACGACGGGGTCGTTCCACGGCAGGCGGACAACCGCCTCGGTGTTCCCGCCGGCAGCGTCGGTTGCCCGGGCCATGTCCATGACCGTCTCCAGGGAGTTTGGCGTGTGTTCGATGTCGAGTACCACGAAGTCAAAGCCGAGTTCGGCGCTGATCTCCGCGACGGTCGGGTCCCGCAGCGAGAGCCAGTTCCCGACAGCCGCCTCCCGCGCTCTGAGTGTGTCGACGAGTGACATAGGCTGTGTTCCGGGGCGGGCGGCAAAACTGTGGGTGGTCGGAAACACGCACCACGCCAATATCCGTCTACGCCACCGGGTCGACGGTCACCCTTACCGCCTGTCCGACCGGCAGCTCAGCGTCCACCCCGACGAGTTTCACACCCGCGCGGTCACGGCCACAGAACAGCGCCAGACCGGTGACAGGGTCACCGTTCGCTCGCACCTCAATGTCCCGCCAGGTGACGTGTCTTCCACCCGCAGCCCCGGCCGTCGTCCCCGCGAGCGCCACCGGTGTCGTGCTGCCCTCCGACTGTTCATCAGTGGCAGGCCCCTCGGTGCCGAGCAGACCGCCGCCCTCGTAGTGCGGACAGCCGCCGTCGAGTAGAGCGTTGCCTTCGAGGGTGTCGCCGTCAGATGCGGCAACACCGGCAAAGGCCTCGCCCGGTGCCGGGTGGGTGGGTGAATCCAACAGCGCCCACGTCTCCCCGGCGGCCACGACCGTCCCAGTCCCGTCCCAGCCGACGGGTCGCAGGTCGACCTCGGGGCCGAGTTCCAGCGGGAGCGACCCCGAGGCGCGGTAGCGGTCGTCGCCGTGGTCGCGGAAGCCGAGGTGGATGTGGTTGGGAACCCAGGGGGCGAAAAACCCCGCCCGCACGAGTTCCCCCAGCGGGTCACCGACGGCGACCGTGTCGCCGGCGCCGACGGACGGGTCGACGTGGAGCAACCGGGCGATACGGTCGCCGGTGTCGACCAGCGTCAGGTGGTCGTGGGCGGCGGCGTAGGGTTTGGGCGGGGCGTCGACCGTCCGGGTGTCGACCACCTCGCCGGCCACCGGCGAGACGGCGGTCGTCGCGGTCGTCGTCTCGTCGCCCGGGTACAGGTCGACCGCACAGCCACGGTCGTGGGCGACAAAGGGGGAGTTGTACAACGAGAACCGGCAGTACTGCGAGAGCACGTCTGCGGGGAGCGTGACTGCCATCACCTTTGATAGTGCCGCAACCGGCTTATCGGCGTCGACACCGTCACCGTGCCGGGAGGCTGCGCGGGCGCCGGGCACAATCGTTAGGCCGACGGGCCGTCTATCGCCGGCGATGACGCTGTACGACCGGGTCGCGGACCTCCCGCTGACCGTCGAGGGGTACGACATGTCACGGCTAGAGGGTGAGACCTCCAGTGACTTCACCCGGGTCTCGACGGTCTTCACCCTGCACGGGCCGGAGACAGCGGGCGCCGGCGAGGACGTGACCTACGATACGCCCGACCACGACGCGCTGCTTAAGGCGGACCCCGGCTCCGACCGGTTCCCGCTGGCCGGGGAGTACACGCTCGACGGTTTCTCGTCGGCCCTGGAGGATGTCGACCTGTTTCCGGCAACGGAACCCGAGCGGGAGGTCTCGGAGCACTACCGACGGTGGGCTGTCGAGGGTGCGGCGCTGGACCTGGCGCTCCGGCAGGCCGGCGAGACACTGGCGAGCGCGCTCGGGCGGGGCTACGACCCGGTCACCTTCGTCGTCAGCACGCGCCTCGGGGAGCCGCCGACGACCGACCGTATCGAGCGGGTGCTGGAGGTCGACGATGGCCTGGCGTTCAAACTCGACCCGACACCCGAGTGGACCCCCGAACTCGTCGAGCGGGTGGCGGAACTCGCACCCGTCCGAGTCCTCGACCTGAAAGGGCTGTACGAGGGGACCGACGTGGACGCCGACCCCGACCCGGCCCTCTACGAGCGTCTGCTGGAGACGTTTCCCGATGCCGTGGTCGAGGACCCGGCGCTCACCGACGACACCCGGCCGCTGTTCGACGGTCACGAGGGCCGGGTTTCCTGGGACTACCCGGTCACCGGGGTCGGGTCCGTCGAGGAACTACCCTTCGAGCCCGAGTGGCTGAACATCAAGCCCTCGCGGTTTGGCACCGTCGAGTCACTGTTCGACACCGTCGAGTACGCGCTGGAGCGGGGGATCCGGCTGTACGGCGGCGGCCAGTTCGAACTCGGCGTCGGTCGCCGGCAGTTACACGCGCTGGCGGCTGCGCTCTACCCCGAGGGCCCGAACGACCTCGCGCCACGAGGGTACAACACGCCCGAGGTCCGGCCGGGTGTGCCGGCGAGCCCGCTGGAGCCGCCGGCGGAGCCGGCGGGACTCGACTGGCAGTAGCCGGCGTCAGGGCTACTCTCCTGGGTCACGCAGGACTGCCTATGACACGACCGCTCGCGGCCGACGGTGTGGTTGTCATCGACGGCGGGGTGCTCCTCATGGAGCGCGCCCACGACCCCTACGAGGGGGACTGGGTCCTGCCAGGCGGGTTCGTCGAGGACGAGGAACGAGCCCGTGAGGCCTGTGTCCGTGAGGTCCGTGAGGAGGTCGGGCTCACCGTGTCGGTCGAGGGGTTTGTCGGGCTCTACGACGACCCCGACCGCGACGAGCGCGGAACGGTCAGCGCCGCCTACCGCTGCCGTCCCACATCCGGGAGTCCGGCACCCGAGCCCCGTGAGGAGGCCCACCGTCTCCGCACTGTCGAGCCGGACAGCCTCCCGCCGATGGGGTTCGACCACGCGAGGGTCGTCAGAGATGCCTTCGAAGGTATCTGACCGGTGTGTGGTGGTCGGACTGGGGGAGGAGCCGGAACAAGCACGCCCTGCGAAGAGTTAAGACCGGCGCGGGGGGAGAGGTCGTATGCTGATTCGGAACGCCACGCTCGCCGACGGGCGGCGGCGTGACGTACGTGTCGACGGCGAGCGGGTCGGGGCCGTCGCGGCGGCCGGGGCGCTGGACGCGGCGGACGACGAGGAGGCCCGGGACGCAACCGACAAACGTCTGCTCCCCGGGATGGTCGACGTCCACGTCCACCTCCGGCAGCCCGGCTTTCCCCACAAGGAGACCTGGGCCACCGGCACCAGGAGCGCGGCGGCGGGCGGCGTAACGACCGTCGTCGACCAGCCCAACACCGACCCGCCGACCGTCGACGGGCCGGCGTTCGACCGGAAAGCCGAGGCCGCCGCCGACGCCCTTGTCGACTACGGTATCAACGGGGGCGTCGTCGGGGGCTGGGAGCCCTCGACACTGTTCGACCGGCCGCTGTTCGCGCTCGGGGAGGTCTTCCTGGCAGATTCCACCGGTGAGATGGGGGTCGACACGCCGCTGTTCTCGCGGGCGCTCGACCGTGCACACACCGAGGGAGTTCC
>JBLGCN010000055.1:0-9265 GCA_047617405.1 Natronomonas sp. | reverse complement strand
AACGTCGAGAGCTGGGTCTACGCCGAGGAGCAGGGCTCCTATCTCGTCGGACAGGCGGCGGCACAGCTCTCGACCATGGAGTTCGACGCTGGGCCGGGGACGACCGACCCCTCGAACACGGTGCTCGGGTTCGTCGGCGGCGCCCAGGCGCCGGTCGTGCAGGCCTTCGAGGCCGGCTACCGCGCCGGCGCGAGGTCCGTCGACTCCGCCTTCGACGTCCGTGCCAGCTACGTCGGGGACTTCTCCAGCCCCGGGGCGGCGGAGGAGACCGCACAGTCGATGATCGACGAGGGGGCCGACGTGCTGTACCACGGCGCCGGCGCCGGCGGGATCGGGGTCTTCCGGGCCGCCCAGGAAAACGGCGTATTCGCCTTTGGGGCGGACAGTCGCCAGTCCGAGACCGTCCCGGACTTTGCTGACGTCATCCTCGGCTCGATGATCAAGGGCGTCGAGACCAGCGCGTTCCGGGCGGTCCAACACGTCGTCGAGGACAACTTCCAGGGTGGCAACGTCTTCGAACTCGGCGCCGGCGAGGGCGGATTCGAACTCATCTGGAGTGACACCGCCGGCAGTGACGTGCCACAGGCAGTCAAAGACGCCGTCACCGACACCAAAGAGGAGATTGCCGCGGGCAACGTCGATGTGCCGTCGACACCCTGACCGGCACGGCTGTCGCTCGGCCTGACCGTTCGGTTCGCGCTACCCGGCCAACGACTCACCAACAATGGACACGGCAGTCAGTCTGACAGGCATCACCAAGCGGTTCGACGACGTCGTCGCCAACGACGAGATAGATATGCGGGTCGAGCGCGGGACCGTGCACGCGCTGCTGGGCGAGAACGGCGCGGGCAAGACCACGCTGATGAACGTCCTCTACGGGCTGTACAGGCCGACCGCCGGCGAGGTTCGCGTCGACGGCGACCCGGCCGAGTTCGACTCCCCACAGGACGCCATCGCGGCCGGCGTCGGGATGATCCACCAGCACTTCATGTTGGTGGAGCCGATGACCGTTCGCGAGAACATCGCGCTGGGCTGGGAGCCGGTCACACACGGCGGCCTGAGGACCGACGACGCCCGCATCGACGCCGAGGTGCGCGACCTCAGCGAGCGCTACGGGCTGGGGCTGGCTGGTGACCTCGACACCCCGGTCGAGCAACTCAGCATGGGTGCCCGCCAGCGCGTCGAGGTGCTGAAGGCGCTGTACCGGGGGGCCGACGTGTTCATCTTCGACGAACCGACCGCCGTCCTCACCCCCCAGGAGGTCGAGGAGCTGTTCGACATCTTCGGCCAGTTGACCGCACAGGACAAGACGATCGTTTTCATCACCCACAAGCTCGGGGAGGCGCTGACCGCGGCCGACGGGATAACTGTCCTGCGGGACGGTGAGCGCGTCGGAACCGTCGACGCCGCCGGCACGACACGCGAGCAACTGGCCGAGCTGATGGTCGGCCGGGAGGTGCTGCTGGAGGTCGACCGTGCGGCCCGCGGTGCCAGCGGCGATGACACCCGGCTGTCGGTCAGTGACCTTGCGGTCACGGATGACCGCGGCGAGCCGGCGGTCCACGGGGTCGACCTCTCGGTCCGTGGCGGCGAGGTCGTCGGTATCGCCGGCGTCGACGGCAACGGACAGGAGCCGCTGGTCGAGGCGGTCACCGGGGTGCGCGACGCCGACACCGGGACGGTCCGGTTCGACGGCGAGGAGGTGACCGACCTGTCCCGCCGGGAGCGACTGGACAGAGGGCTGGCACACGTCCCCGGTGACCGTCAGGAGCAGGCGCTGGTGATGGGGTTCGACCTCGTGCAGAACGCGATTCTCGGGAGTCAGCACCGTCCCCCGTTCGGGCGACGGGGGCGCATCGACTGGGGGGCCGCCCGCGAACACGCCGAGGCGGTCATCGAGGAGTACGACGTGCGCCCGCCGAACCCGGACCTGCCGGCCCGGTCGCTGTCCGGGGGGAACCAGCAGAAGTTCGTCGTCGGCCGGGAGCTCTCCCGTGAGCCCGACGTGGTGGTCGCGGCCCACCCCACCCGCGGGGTCGACATCGGGAGCAAGGAGTTCATCCACGAACGGCTGCTCGCGATGCGCGGGCAGGGCGCCGCCGTCCTCGTGGTGTCGGCGTCACTCGACGAGGTGGTCCAGCTCTCGGACCGTATCGCCGTCATGTACGAGGGGGCGTTCGTCGATATCGTCCCGGGCGACGCGGCGACCGAGGAACAGCTCGGGCTGTTGATGGCCGGCGAGCAGCCGGACGAACCGGTTCCGACGGGGGCCGAGCGATGAGCCGGGCACTCCCGGAGGGGCTGCGCCGCACACTCCGACGGGTCGCCGGGCTCTCGGCCGTCGAGCGGGTGCTGGTGAGCGGCGCGGCCGTCGTCGTTGCGCTGTTCGTTGGCGCGGTCATGTTGCTCGGCTCGGGCTACGTCGCGAGCTGTCGCGAGCCGGCGCTGTTTCTCGCCGGCACGAGCTTCTGTTTCGACCCCGTGGAGGTGTATGCGGCGATGTACCAGGGGGCGTTCGGGACACCAGTCAACCAGGCCCTGACCCTCCAGCGGATGACACTGCTCATCTTCACCGGACTGGCCTTTGCGGTCCCCTACCGCGCCGGACTGTTCAACATCGGCGCCCAGGGGCAGTTCGTGCTCGCGGCGCTTGCCACGACGGTCAGCCTGCTCGCCCTCGGCCCGCTGGTCTCCGGCCCGGTCGCCACGGCGGTGCTGGTCCCGGTCGGATTACTCGTCGGAGCCGTCGTCGGTGGGCTCTACGGCCTGTTACCGGGGGTCCTGAAGACACGGTACGGCACGAACGAGGTTATCTCGACACTCCTGTTGAACTTTATCGCCACCGGGGCCGCCGTCGTCATGGTGAAGGGGGCGTTCAACAACCCGGAGATCCAGGGGACGGTTACCCGGTCGATCCCCGAGGCTGCCACACTGCAGCCGTGGCTGTTTCCCGCGGGCACCCGCTTTTCGGTGCCGGTGCTCGTGGCGACCCTCCTGCTCGTCGGGGGGTTCTGGTGGCTGCTCAACCGGACGACACTCGGCTACGACATCCGCGTGTTGGGGCGCCAGCAGGCGGCGGCTGTCTTTGGCGGCGTCAACGACGACCGGGTGACGGTGCTGTCGATGGTGGTCGCGGGCGCCGTTGCCGGTCTCGGCGGGGGGTTGTACGTGATGATGGTCGTGGGCCGGTGGCAGGTCGGCCTGCCGGCGCTTGGGTTCGACGGGATCGCCGTCTCCGTCCTCGCCGGCAACAGCCCGGTCGGGCTGGTCCCCGCCGGACTGCTGTTTGGCGCGCTCCAGAGCGGCGGGCTCGCGGTCAACTTCCAGCTCGGCATCCCGAGAGAGCTCGTGGAGGTGTTGCGGGGGCTGGTCATCCTGCTGGTGGCGACGCCGGAGCTGTTCCGGCTCGTGGGACGCCGGCTCCAGCGCCAGGGTCGCCTGCGCCCCGCCGGGGGTGAGTCCGGATGAGCGCGACCGCAGCCGCCCGCCGGTGGGTGCTCGCCGGCGCACTCGTCCTGACCGTCCTGGCCGGTTTGCGGCTCGTGGTGCCCGTCGGGTCGGTCCCTGGGCGGATGCTCGGGTCGGTCCTCGACGTCGGCTACGCGAGTTCGGTCCTGCGGCTGACCGTTCCGATCGCCTTTGCCGCGCTCGGCGGTATCTTCGCGGAACGGGCCGGCGTCATCAACATCGGCATCGAGGGGTTTCTGATCGTCTCGGCGCTGACGACTGTGATCCTCGCCCGCCGGCTGCCGTGGGCAGGGGTCACCGGGCCGACGGCCCTCTGGCTCGCCTTTCTGGGTGGCGTGCTGGTCAGTGTGACCGTCGCAGCGGTGTTTGCCGTCCTGGTCGTGCGGTACCGCTCGAACCAGGTCATCGCCGGGCTGGCGGTGTGGCTGATCGCGCTGGGGCTCGCCCCGTTCATCACCCTCACCCTGTTCGACAGCTCCAGCCCGACGATCGATACGTTCGGCACCTGGGCTGTCCCCCTGCTCTCGGAGCTCCCCGTCGTCGGGCCGGTGTTGTTCGACGCCTCGCCAACCGTCTATCTGCTGCTCGTCGCGACACCGCTTGCCTGGTACGCGCTGCGGTACACACGGCTCGGCCGGCGGATCCGGGCGTGTGGCGAGAACCCGAAGGCGCTGGCGACGGGCGGTGTCAGTGTCTCCCGGGTCCGGTACGCCGGTGTCCTCATCTCGGGTGTGCTGGCCGGTATCGGCGGCGCCGGATTCACCGTCGGACAGGTCGGGACGTTCGTCGCCGTCGGCCAGACCAGTATCAACGGCCGCGGCTTTCTCGGCATCGTCGCCTATCTGTTTGGCAACTACAACCCCTTCGCGGCTGTCGGCGGGGCGATGCTGTTTGCCGGCTTTGACTCCCTGCAACTGCGCCTCCAGCAGATCGGCGCACTCGATGTCCCCGCCGAACTGTTCGGGATCCTCCCGTTCGTTGTCGTCCTCGTCACCATCACACTCGTCCGGCAGACCCGGGTCCCGGCGGCGCTCGGCGAGCCCTACGAGAGCGAGGAGTGAGCAACGGCGTCGGCAGATGCCTACACCTGCGGGGCCGAAACGTCCGCCGCGGCCGCCTCGCGCCACGACCGGGTCGGCTCCCAGTCGAGCAGCGTCCGGGCCTTCGCGGTGTCGTAGGCGGCGGCGTCACCCGTCACCGTACAGTCGGCCGGCAGGTCGCCGTAGAACGTCTCGACCAACTCGGTGAGCGGCCGGCCCAGCGCGTTGTCCGGGCCGGCACAGTTGAACGCCTCGTGACCGCTCACATCCGCCGTCAAGGCCGCCTCGACCATGTCGACGACATCCCGGACGTCGACGTAGGACCAGAAGTTGCCCGCCCCGGCCGCCAGGTCCTCGACGTAGCGCTCGGCCCGACAGGGGTACTCGCCGGGCTCCTGGACCCAGGTCGGCCGCAACGAGACCACCGGGACACCCTCGCGTCTGGCGACAGTCGCGCCGGCCTCCTCGGTGACGACCTTCGAGAGGCCGTAGGGGTCCTCCGGGCGCAGCGGGTGCGTCTCGGCGACCGGCAGTGTCTCCGGCAACGGGGTCTCCTCGGCGAAGAAGAAACCGTAGGCGCCGTCCGACGAGGCCTGGACGACGCGGGCGTCGACCCGGCCGGCCGCCGAGAGCACCGCGTGTGCCGCGAGCGTGTTGTTCCGGTAGAGGTCGACCCCGGGGTGTCGGCCTGCGACGGGGATGGCCGCCCAGTGGACGACGGCGTCGGGTTCTGTGGCGGTGAACACGTCGAAGACACCGCCGGCGTCGGTCAGGTCGAGCGCCCGGTAGTCGACGGCCGGGTGGCCCTCCCCCTCCTCGGGGACCGCCCGGTCGAGACAGGTGACTTGATGGTCGCCGGCGAGGCGGTCGACGACCCAGCGTCCCGTCTGCCCGCGCCCGCCGGTCACGATAATATCCATGCGCCAACCCGCAGGGCGACCGGATTAAGCCTGGCGTCTACAGCGTCGCCACCGCCTCCAGCGCGAGTTCGATCGCGCGGCCGACGTTGTTTTTGGCCTTCTCGGGCAGTTCGTCCTCGTCGGTCTCGCCCTTCTGGGTGCCGGTGACGAGGTTCCCGTCGACGGTACAGATGGCGCCCGCAGCCAGCCCCTTCCGCCGGGCCAGCGTGAAGATGGCCGCGGCCTCCATCTCGACGGCCGCCAACCCGGCGTCCTCCCACCGGGAGACGTACTCCTCGGTCTCGGCATAAAAGGCGTCGTCGGTGGCCACGGGCCCGACCCGGACGGTTTCGTCGTTGTTCTGGGCGGCGGTCACGAGCGCCGCCAGCGTCTCGTAGTCGGGGACGGCGGGGACCGCGGCGTCCTCGTACCGTTTCGTGGTGCCCTCGTCCTTTGCGGCGCCGTTTGCGACCACCATGTCGCCGACCTCGATGCCGGCCTGGAGGGCACCACAGGTGCCCACGCGGACGAACCGCTCGACGCCGACTGTCGCCATCTCCTCGACCGCGATAGCCGTCGACGGCGCGCCGATCCCCGTCGAACACACTGTGACCGGCCGCCCCTCGTAGGTGGCGTTGACGAGCTTGTACTCGCGGTTGTGCGCCACGGTCTCGGCGTCGGCACAGTGGTCGGCGATCCGGTCGACCCGGCCGGGGTCCCCCGGGACGAGCGCAACGTCGGCCAGCTCGCCCTCCTCGACAAGCAGGTGTGGCTGTTTCGCCATACTCGGCGTTGGCCCGGCGCTACTAAAAGTCAGCCGTCACGCGCCCGCGGCCCGTAGCATCCGGCCTGTGGTACGGCGCCGGCGGTGTCTCACCCGCGCTCAGATGCCGAGAAAGGTGATGAACAGGTTGTTCATCGCCGGCCCGAGCCCGACGGCGATAACGACAGCAAAGAGGAGATTAGCACGGACGGGCTCCTCGCGAACGTAGTCGGCGAAGGCGACGACGATGAGCGCGGCGACGACCAGCTTCACGACCACGAACAGCCAGCCGGTGCCGAGGGCGGACTCGGTCGGGAGTGTCCCGGCAAACTCTATGATCCGGGCCGGAACCAGCGAGCGTTCGGCCGCCCCGAAGACGTCGACGGCAACCGCCGTCGAGACCCCATCGAGCAGGTGGGCAAAGAGCACCAACCCCCCGACCAGCCGGGCCTCTGCGAGCACCCACGCCCGCCAGGTCCCGATGAGCACGTAGACGACGAATGTCAAGGCGGCGGTACCGATGAGTGTCACCAGCGGGATGACCGGCCGTGGCGAGAGGGCCGGCGACAACGACTGCCAGACGAGCAACCCGAGTAGCGCGATGAGCACGCCCGTGCCGACGACCCCGAGATACCGCGTCGCCAGCCGCTCACCCCCCCGGGCCGTGCCGGCCACCACCGCCACCAGCCAGACCACACCCATGAGTACGAAGGTGGTGACGTACACCGCCGGTGCGGCAAACAGCGGCTCGGCCCACGCGGGGTAGACCTGCTCTCCAACGGTGCCGAGCTGGTAGAACACGTGTAACGCGGCCCCGCTGGCAACCCAGGGGACAAGGGCGAACACCGTCCGCTGGGTCAGCGGCGGGCGCGTCGCGTACAGCAGCGCCACGACGGTCACCAGCCCGGCCAGCAACACAAGCAGATACAGCAGCGAGGGCACCTCAAACCCGCTGAACGGGACCTGCATACCAGATATGTGATACGGTGTGCGCAAAACACTGTCGGTCACCCCCGGCGGCGCCCCGTCGGCCCGCTGTGAGGGGTGGGGCCCCTCTGTCACCGGGTGTTTTGCTCCCCCGCGATGTTGAGAGTATATGAGCGAGACTGACAGCACAGATATCCCGGCACGCATCGAGCACACCGTCCTCGGACCGACGACCACCGCGGCCGACGTCCGCGAGGCCGTCACGACCGCCGCCGACCTTGGGATGCGGGCCTGTGTGCCGCCGCGGTACGTCCCCACCGCCGTCGGGACGGCCCCGGCGGTAGAGACCGTCACCGTCGTCGGCTTCCCACACGGTCATCATCAGCCTGCGGTGAAGGCCAGTGAGGCCAGGCGGGCCGTGGCCGACGGCGCCAGCGAGGTCGACACTGTCGCCGCACTCGGCCCCCTCCTGGCTGGCGAGGAAGGGGCAACCCGGGCCGACATCGAGGCCGTCGTCGACGCGGTGGACGTCCCGGTGAAGGCTATTGTAGAGGCACCGCTGCTGGAGGAGGGGCAACTCCGGCGGGCGTGTGCGGCCGCCCGCGATGCCGGCGCGGCCTTTCTGAAGACCGCGACCGGCTTCTCGGAGGGCGGGGCGACCGTCGCCGACGTCGAGGTGATGAGCGAGTTCCTCCCGGTAAAGGCAAGCGGCGGCGTCGGCTCCTGGCCGACCGCACGGGCGATGTTCGAGGCCGGCGCCGAACGGGTCGGCGCCTCCAGCGGCGGTGTCATCGTCCAGGAGTACCTGGACGCGACTGAGGCCGGGGAGGGGTGACCCGCAGGCTTACCCGGCGGTGAGAGACGAGGCGGTGTCCGTTCCGGACGCAATGGCGCTGCCGTTGGTCCGCTCGACGACGTACCGGCGGTCGACCTGGCTGGCGACGAGGTCAGCGGCGGTCCCGTCACCGTCCCGCAGTAGCGGGGCACCCCGGACGGGGACGTCGGCCCGGTAGTTACCGATGGCGTCGGAGAGGTCGAGGCCGACACCTCTGGCGCGGTTGCGCTCGCGCAGGGCCGTCCCCGTCACCCTGCGTTCGCTCCTCGTCGCGACGAGTTCGATGTTCTGCAGCGAGCCGGTGGTACTGGTAGGGAAGCTGTACACCTGCCCGAACACCCGGTCCATGGTCCGGTACTCCGCGCGGTAGAAGGTCGATGCCGGGCCGTCGGTGGCGGAGATGAGGTTTGCGACGACGGCGCCGTCCTCGGCAAGCCGCCGCTCGACCAGGCGCATGAACTCGACGGTCGTGAGGTGGTATGGGACCTCGTCGGCCCGGTAGGCATCGAGCACAATGACGTCGTATGTCCGGTTCGTCTCCCGGAGATACCGCCGGCCATCGGTCCTGTGGACCGTCAGCCGCGGGGAGTCGGGGACCTGGAAGTACTCCTGTGCGGTGTCGACGACGGCCGGGTCCAGTTCGACGACGTCGACCGTCGCGTCGGGGTACTCGGCGAGATAGCGTTTTGGCCCCGAGAACCCGCCGCCGCCGACAAACAGCACCCGGTCGACGGCCGGCTCCTCGCGCACCAGGTGTGGCAGGTGGAAGTAGCGGGTGTACTCGAAGACGTAGCGGTCGGGGTCGGAGACGTCCATGGCGCTGTGTGGCGCGCCGTCCAGGTAGAGCGTCCGGACATCCCCCTCCTGGGTGACCTGGAGTTGCTGGTACTCGGTCTGGGTCTGGTAGACAACACTGCCGCCGACGGGTGTGGCGCCGACGAACCCGAAGGCGACGACGAGCAGGAGGGCCACCGGCAGCGCCCGCGAGAGCGCGCGACCGTAGCGGTCAACCCGACCGGTTACCCGGTCGTCGACACCTCGGTGTGCCGTCAGCAGGGCCGCCGCCCCGACCAGCACCAGCCCGCAGACCAACTCCGCCCCGGCGATACCGAGTTCGGGTAACAGCAGGAAGGTCGTCCCGAAGGCGCCGACCAGCGACCCGGCGGTCCCCAGCGCGTAGACGTGCCCGGAGGCGTCACCCGGGCCGTTGCTGTCCATCAGCTCCGCGCCGTAAGGGCTGATGAACCCCAGCAGGACCGTCGGCGGGCCAAAGAGAACGGTCACCGGCAGTAGCGGCGCGAACCGGTCCGGGAGCGGGAGTGTGGCGAGCCAG
>JBLGCN010000054.1:0-9275 GCA_047617405.1 Natronomonas sp. | reverse complement strand
TGGTCTACAAGTGTGCTGCGGTCGATGTCCCGTTTGGGGGGTGGAAAGGGTGGGATCGCGCTCGACCCGGCCGACTACTCGGCCGCCGAACTCGAGCGGGTCACCCGCGCCTACACCGAGGAACTCCGCCCGCTCATCGGGGTCGACCGGGATATCCCTGCGCCGGACGTCAACACCGGCCAGCGGGAGATGAACTGGATAAAGGGCACCTACGAGAGTCTCGAGCACACCACGGAGCCGGGTGTCGTGACGGGCAAGGCCGTCGAGAGCGGAGGCAGCGAGGGCCGCGTGGAGGCGACGGGCCGGTCGGTCTCACTCGTCGCGCGCGAGGCCTTCGCCTACCGTGGCGGGGACGTCGCCGACGCAACCGTCGCCGTCCAGGGCTACGGTAACGCGGGCTGGGTTGCGGCGAACCTGCTCGACGGGATGGGTGCGACTGTCGTCGCGGTCAGCGACTCGAGCGGCGCGGTTCACGACCCCGAGGGGTTGGACCCCGAGGCGGTCAAAGAGCACAAGCGCGAGACCGGCAGCGTGGTCGGCTTCAAGGGCGCCGACACGTGGACCAACCGGGACCTGCTCACCGCCGACGTGGACCTGCTCGTTCCCGCCGCGCTCGAAAATGCCGTCGACGCCGACATCGCGGCCGACATCTCCGCGGCGGTTATCGCCGAGGCGGCCAACGGCCCGCTGACCCCCGACGCCGACGACATACTCGAGGAGGAGGACATCCTCATCATCCCGGACATCCTCGCCAACGCCGGCGGTGTGACGGTCTCGTACTTCGAGTGGGTCCAAAACCGCCAGCGGTTTCGCTGGACCGAACAGCGGGTCGTCGACGAACTCGAACGGGTCATCACCGAGGCTTTCGACGAACTCGTCGAGACCTTCGAGGCGCGCGACCTCTCGACGTTCCGGGAGGCGATGTACGTCGTCGCCCTCCAACGGGTCCGTGGGGCCGCCGACCAGGCCGGTGTGTGGCCCTGAGCCGCGACGTCGCGACGCGCTACAGTGACTCGTCGGCCTGGCGTCCGTCACCGGCCCGGTTACGGTGACTCAGTGACCGTCGACATCCTCCTTCCAGACCAGCCCCTCGATAGTTGCGGTCAGCACCGTTTCCCCCTCGGCGTTACTACAGACTACCTCCGTGGTGATGTCGTAGCGGTCCTCGCGCTCGACGACGGCCTCGGTCCGGGACTCGCAGGTGACGGACTCGCCGGTGTAGACCGGGCGGTGGAACTCGAAATCCATCCGCCGGGCCAGCACCTCGTCGTCTCCGCCGAGTTTCGTCGGCATCGTCGCCGTCAGCAGCCCCTGGACCATCACACGGCCGTCCTCGTCGGGCTGTGTGTGCCGGGGCTGGTCGTCGCCCGTTAACTCCCCGAACTGTCTCACCTCCGCGGGCGTGAACGTTCGTTCGTAGCTGTTCGTCTCGCCCTCGACGGGTCTGTCCATACGGGAGCGGACGGCCCGCGGATAAAAAAGAACCGTGAGAGACGGTTGCCATCGTAGTCCTGGGCGGTACGAGCATCCGCGCGAACAGGGTGAGCGCGGTTCACCGGATGCGAGCGCAGCGAGCGTCCGGCTTTTTTCACTATGTTTTTTGTGCCGAGCGGTGGCCTCCGGCCACCCGAGGCAGAAAAAAGTAGCTACGCGAAGGTGCGGGAGATGTCCTCGTCGGTGTCCTCGTTCTGGATCTTCTGGTAGGCGGTCTCGAAGTCCGACATCTGGACGGTGGTGCGCTCGTCGCGGATGGCGAACATCCCGGCCTCGGTACAGACTGCCTTTATATCGGCGCCGGAGGCGTCGTCGGCCATCTCGGCGAGGCTGGCGTAGTCGAGGTCGTCGTCGATACTCATGTCGCGGGTGTGGATCTGGAAGATCTGGTCACGGCCGCGCTCGTCGGGCTTTGGCACCTCGATGAGGCGGTCGAAGCGGCCGGGGCGGAGGATGGCGCGGTCAAGCATGTCGAAGCGGTTGGTGGCGGCGATGATGCTGATCTCACCGCGGTCCTCGAAGCCGTCCATCTCCGAGAGCAACTGCATCATGGTCCGCTGGACCTCGGCGTCCCCGGAGGTCTTTGACTCGGTGCGCTTGGCGGCGATGGCGTCGATCTCGTCGATGAAGATGACAGCCGGCTCGCGCTCCCGGGCCAGCTCGAACAGGTCGCGGACGAGCTTTGCACCCTCACCGATGAACTTGTGGACCAGCTCGGAGCCGGCCATCTTGATGAAGTGGGCGTCGGTCTGGTTGGCGACGGCCTTTGCGAGCATCGTCTTGCCCGTGCCGGGTGGCCCGTGCAGGAGCACGCCCGAGGGCGGGTCGATCCCGACCTCATCGAACATACCGGGGTTCTTCAGGGGCATCTCGACGGTCTCGCGGACCTCCTCGACCTGGTCCTCGATACCGCCGATATCCTGGTAGTCGACCCCGGGGGACTCGTCGACCTCCATGACACGGGCCCGGACGTCAGTCTCGTCGTTGAGTGTCTTGACGACCGACAGGGAGTTGTTGACCGCGACCCGGGAGTCCGGCTCAAGGTCGTCGCGCATCTCCTCGGTCACCTCGGTCAGGGCCTCCTGGTTATTGCCGTGCTGTTTGATGATGACGCCGTCGTTGTTGACCTCTTGGACCGTCGCCACGAACAGCGGGGACTGCTTGAGCTTTTTGTTCTCGTGGGTCAGCCGCTCGAGTTTCTGCTGGTATTTGTTGTTCTCTGCGTTGGCGTCGAGTAGCTTGTCCCGCATCTCCTCGTTCTGGGACTCAAGGACCCCGAGACGCTCCTCGAGAGACTCGATTTTCTCCTGCTTGGAGGCGCCCTGGTCGTAGGGCCACTCGACATCGTCCACGGTATCGGTCATTCGACCATATATACGGTCTGGCGCATTAAGAGGGTTCGGGTCAGTTCACTCACCGGGCTGACCGGCCACGGTTATTTTTATGTTTAACCGGCTCAAACCAGGGGTATTACGCGTGTACATCCGGAGGCGGGGCCACACGGCGGGGTCCCAGCCACCGACACGGTCCGGGGGGAACCGGCCAGAGACAGTGCGGGCTCCGCCGGGTGCGAGGCGACCGCCAGCGTGGCATACGGGATGTCGACAGCCTGCCCGAGCGGGGAGCCCCAAACCCGCCGGGCTCCACACCCCGGGCCTTCAGTTTCACTCCGGTCCGGGAACCCATTTACACGGGGGTGTCATATAGCGGTCAATGACACGGGTGATACACACCGGGGACACCCATCTCGGGTACCAGCAGTACCACCTCCCCAGGCGTCGTGAGGACTTTCTCGACTCCTTCCGGCAGGTCGCGGCCGACGCCGTCGAGGAGGATGTCGACGCGGTCGTCCACGCCGGCGACCTGTTTCACGACCGCCGCCCGACCCTCCCGGACATCATGGGCGCGCTGTCGGTGCTCCGGGGGCTGGACGACGCCGGTATCCCCTTCCTGGCTGTCGTGGGCAACCACGAGTCAAAGCGCGACGCCCAGTGGCTCGACCTGTTCGAGTCGCTCGGGCTGGCGACCCGGCTCGGCCCCGAGCCCGTGACGGTCGGGGACGTGGCCGTCTACGGGCTGGACTTTGTCACTCGGGCCGAACGCGACAGCCTGGACTACGCCTTTGCCGACCACGGCTGTGACTACGCTGTCCTGGCCTCTCACGGCCTGTTCCAGCCGTTCGACCACGGTGACTGGGATATCCGCGAGATACTGGCCGGCTCGCCGGTCCGGTTCGACGCCGCCCTCCTCGGTGACGACCACACCCCTCAGACGAGGCGGGTCGATGACCCCCACAACGCCTGGCTGACCTACTGTGGCTCCACCGAGCGTGCGAGCGCGGACGAGCGCGAGAGCCGGGGGTACAATCTCGTCGTCTTCGAAGACGAGCCCCCCGACCCGCCTGCCGGCGCTGTCGACATCCGCCGACGGGCGCTGGACACCCGGGAGTTTGTCTTCGTTGACATCGAACTCGGACCGGGTGAGGGTGTCGAGCGTGTCCGCGAGCGGGTCACCCAGGAGGAACTGACCGACGCAGTCGTTGTGGTCTCACTCGCGGGGGAGGGGGACCCGGTCACGCCCGCAACCGTCGAGGAGGCAGCGGCCGAGGCGGGTGCGCTGACGACCCGGGTGACGGACCACCGGGAACTCGCCGACGAGCGTGACGTCGAGGTGAGCTTCGCCGACCCGGACGAGGCAGTCCGCGAGCGGGTCCGCGAACTCGGGCTGAGCCCTGCCGCCCGCGAGGTGGACGAGACGGTGCGGGCGAGCAAGGTCGCCGACTCAAACGTCGCCGACGCGGTCGAGCGCCGGGTCCAGGAACTGCTCGAGGACGACGATACCGAGGCCTTCCGGCCGGCCGATGACGAGACGGCGGTGTCGGCGGACGGGAAGGAGGCCGTGGCCGGCCCCGAGCCCGACGACAACTCCGAGACCGGGGCGGCGGAGACGGACACGGATAGCCAAGTCACGATGGAGGATTACCTGTGAGGTTCAACCGGATTCGTCTGGCAGGGTTCAAGTGTTTCGCGGATGCCGACCTCCGACTGGAGACCGGTGTGACGGTCATCCACGGGCTCAACGGCAGCGGCAAGTCCTCGCTGCTCGAGGCGTGCTTTTTCGCGCTCTACGGCGCGAAGGCGCTGGAACGGACCCTCGATGAGGTGGTTACTATTGGCGCCGAGGAGGCGACCGTCGAACTGTGGTTCACCCACGCCGGCGGGGACTACCACGTCAAACGCCGGGTCCGGGTGCGCGACGAGCGGGCCACGACCGTCGAGTGTGTCCTGGAGGGGCCGGATACCACATTCGACGGCGCCCGGGAGGTACGCGCCCGGGTGACCGAACTCCTCCGGATGGACCACGAGGCGTTCGTCAACTGCGCGTACGTCAGACAGGGGGAGGTGAACAAGCTGATCAACGCCTCGCCCGGCGGGCGACAGGATATGCTCGACGACCTCCTCCAACTCGGCAAGCTCGAGGAGTACCGTGAGCGCGCCAGCGAGGCCCGGCTCGGCGTCAAACACGTCCGTGACGACAAGCAGGGGGCGCTCTCACAGGTCGACTCCCAGCTCGAGGCAAAGAACGAGGAGGCGTTGCACGCCCGTCTGAACGAGCTCCGCACGGAGCGGTCGGCGCTCGCCGACGAGGTCGACCGGTTCGAGACAAACCGCGAGCAGGCAACGGAGACCCTCGCCGACGCCGAGGGCGTCCTGGAGGAGTACCGCGAGCGACAGGCCGAACTGGCCGAGGTTGAGGAGGGGGTCGAGGCTCTCCAGGAGCGCATCGAGGCCACCGAACGGGAGCGCGAGGGGCTCGCCGAGGAGGTAGCGGAGGCCCGCGAGCGGCTGGCCGACGCCCGGGACACCCGCGACAACCTCCTCGCCGACACCGAACTCGGGGCGGCCGAGCCCGAGCAGATCCGCGACCGGGTCACCGCCCTGGAGGCGGAGGTCGAGACGCTCACCGAACGGACCACGGAGCTGAGCGCGGAGAAACGCCAGCACGACACCGAGGCGGCGTCCCGCGAGGAGCGGGCCACGGAGTTGGAAGCCGAGGCCGAACAGCGGCGCGAGGAGGCGGACAGCCTGGAGTCGGAGGTCGAGGAAGCCGAGACCCTCCTGGAGGAGAAACGCGCCGAGGTCGCGGACCTCGAGGCGGAGGCCGAGACCCACCGCGATGCCTTCGCGGATGCACCCGTCGACCCCGACGGCGCCGCGGAGTTTCGTGAGTCTGCCGCGGCCGAACTCTCGGGGGTTCGCGAGGAGCGCGCGGCGACCGAGGAGACGCTCGCAAACGCCGAGGAGCGCCTCGCAGAGGCCGAACAGCTCCGTGCGGCCGGCAAGTGCCCGGAGTGTGGCCAGCCGGTCGAGGACTCACCGCACGTCGAGGCGCTCGACGAGCGCCGCGAGCGGGTCGCTGAACTCGAGACGGAGTTGGAGGCCCTCGGGGACCGGGAGTCCGACTGTGCCGAGCGGCTCGACCAGGCCGAGCAGCTCAAGGAGCGTGCGGACGAGCTCCGGCGGCTGGAGACCGAGCGCGAGAGGGCCAAACAGCTCATCGAACAAAAAGCCGACCGGCTTGAGGAGCGGGCCGCCGAGGCCGACCGGAAGCGTGAGCGGGCCGGCGAGCTGGAGGCCGAGGCCGCGGAGCGACGGGAGGCGGCCGTCGAGGCCCAGGAGCAGGCCACGGCCTGCCGGGAGGCGGTCGCGGAGTGCAACAGGGAGAAAGCCGAGGTGACCGAACAGGTCGAGCGCTTGGAGCGGCTCATGGAGACCGTCGAGACCGTCGCCGACCTGGAGGAGGACATCGAGGACTACCGCGACCAGCGCGCCCAGATGGCCGACCTGAACGAGGAGCGACGGGAGCGACTCGCCGAGAAGCGCGAGCGCCGCGAGGAACTGCGCGAACACTTCGACGAGGAGCGGGTCGAGGAGGCCCGCGAGGAGAAGGAACGGGCCGAGGACTACCTCGAGAAGGTCGAGCCAAAGCTCGAGGGGCTCCGCGAGCGACGGGACGAACTGAACGAGGCGGTCGGCGGCGTCGAGGCGGAGCTCGACGAACTGGCCTCGCTGCGCGACCGGCGTGCGGAGCTGGCAGCGACCGTCGAACGGCTGGACTCGGTGTACGAGGAGGCCGAGCAGCTCGAGGAGATGTACGCCCAGTTGCGTGCGCAGTTGCGCCGCCGTAACGTCGAGACCCTGGAGCGGATGCTCAACGAGACCTTCGACCTGGTGTACGAGAACGACACCTACTCGCGGATCGAACTGGACGCGGACTACGAGCTGACAGTCTACCAGAAGGACGGCGAGACACTCGCCCCGGACCAGCTCTCCGGCGGGGAGCGGGCGCTGTTCAATCTCAGCCTCCGGTGTGCGATCTACCGGCTGCTCGCGGAGGGGATCGAAGGGGCCGCGCCGATGCCGCCGCTGGTGCTCGACGAGCCGACCGTCTTCCTGGACTCGGGGCACGTCTCTCAACTCGTCGAACTGGTCGGTGCGATGCGCGACCACGGTGTCGAACAGATCCTGGTCGTCAGTCACGACGAGGAGCTCGTCGCGGCCGCCGACGACCTCGTGCGTGTCCGCACAGACCCACGGAGCAACCGCTCGACGGTCGAACGGACATCCTCGGTTGACGCCGACCTCCTCGCCGAGGCCGACGACTAACCGCGTATGCGAGCCAGCCCCTCGCTGGCCCGCTCGGTCGTCGCGTAGCCACGCTCGCCTGCAACCTCGGCCTCGGCCACGAGCCCGGCCGCCCGGAACTCCGCCAGCAGGCCGTGGAGGTCACTCTCACAGAGGTCGTACTCGAGCAGCGCGCGGACACCGAGTGGCCCTCGCTCGTCGAGTTCTACAAGGAGACCCAGCGCCCGCTCGTCGGGGATAGCCGTTAGCACGGCCCGGACCGGCCCGGAGACTGCACCGGCGGCGGTCGTCAGCGGCGACTCCCCCCCAACCGGCTCCAGGGCCTCGTTGGCGATGTGGCGGCGCTCCCCGGACTCGGGGTCTCTGACGAGGCTCGACTCCTCTGACCTCTTCAGGAGGATATACCGGTCACCGGCGTCGTCCTCGACAGTCCGCATACCGGAAGTAGCGGCCAGCCGCTGTTAGCCGTTCCGGTCGGCTGTCTCGCCGGCCTCGGCCCCGTCGCCGGAGCCGTCGGTGGCCTTCGCGTCGACTGTCTCGTCGTCTCTCTCGGCGAGTTCGGCCTTTGCCCGCCGGTAGCGGTAGTACCCAAACCCGAACAGGAGGAGCCCAGCAAGCGTCAGTTGCCCGCCGAGTTCCCACGCACCCTGGAAAGTCAGAAACATCACGCCGAGGCTCGTCACCAGGAGCGCAGCGTTGAACACCATCGCCAGCGCCCAGAACCGGTACTGGACCTCGGGGCTGGCGTCGACCTCGGTCATATCCGGCGCCTCGGGGATATCCGGGCCGAGTTCCATGGGGTCGAACTCCTCGGGTTCCGGTTCGGGGTTGTACCGCTCCTCGAGCGCCCGCCAGTCGCCCGGTGTGTCCTCCTCCCCGGCCTCGCCGTCGTCGTCCGACACGGGCGCGGATTCGCTGCGGGTGGGTATAGACCGTTCGGTCCCGGGTTTGGGTGTGTCACCGCACACCCCGGACGGGGTACCGGGGGGATTTTAGTCGAGGCACACAAACAGTGTATCGATGGACCAGTCCGACCTCACGTCGTGGGAGGACGGCGAACGGCCGACCGCCGAGGCCGAGGCCGTCGCCGGGAACGGGGGGACCGACGCCGACCTGGTCGACACCGCCGAGCACCGCTATCCCGACGCCGACGGGACTGTGGCGTTCGCGGTCACACAGGTCGACTACACTGTCGAGGGTCGCGGCGACGACGAGTACCCTGTGGTGCACGTCTTCGGCCGGACGGCAGACCGTGACCCGGTCCACGTCCAGGTCGAGGAGTTTCGCCCGTACTTTTACGCGCCGGTCGACTCGGTCACGGAGGGTGACCTCCGGCAGTACGACCGCATCACCGGCTGGGAGTACGAGGACGATAACGGCGACCCGTACGAGTCTATCCGCGGGGCGAAGCTGGTCAAGGTCTTCGGCCAGACCCCGCGGGATGTCGGACAGTTACGCGACGACTTCGAGCACTACGAGGCGGATATCCTCTTTCCCAACCGGTTTCTGATCGATAAGGACGTTACCAGCGGGGTTCGGGTCCCCTGCCGTAGGGACGGCGACCGGCTCCGGGTCCACCACGCGGAGGTCCAGCCTGTCGAGGTGGACGTCGAGCCACGCGTCAACACCTTCGACATCGAGGTCGACGACCGGTCGGGGTTTCCGGAGGACGGCGAGGAACCGGTCATCTGTCTCACCTCGCACGACTCCTACGACGACGAGTACATCGTCTGGCTCTACCAGCCGCCCGACGGCGTCGACGGGCCCGAGGTGTTGGACGGCTACGACCCGCTCGAGGGTGACTTCGAGACAGACGTCCGGAGCTTCGAGACCGAGGAGGCGATGCTCGGCTCCTTCCTGAACTACTTGGACGGCACCGACCCCGACGTCATGACGGGGTGGAACTTCACCGACTTCGACGCCCCCTACCTCATCGACCGGCTGGACGTGCTCGCGGACCGCGGAGACACCGACCACGACCTCTCCTACGACCGTCTCTCCCGGGTCGACGAGGTGTGGCGCTCGGACTGGCGGGGCCCCGACGTGAAGGGTCGGGTCGTCTTCGACCTCCTCTACGCCTACCAGCGAACAAAGTTCACGGAGCTCGACTCCTACCGGCTCGACGATGTCGGCGAG
>JBLGCN010000053.1:0-9284 GCA_047617405.1 Natronomonas sp. | reverse complement strand
GGTCGAGACCCAGCCCGGAGACGGTCTCACCGGCTGTCGCGAGGTCCTCGGCGGCGTCCGCCGGAGTCTCCCCGTCGGCCGCGAGGTCCAGGTCGGCGGCCTCGTTCACGGTCCCGAGGAGTGTCTCGACGGCAGCAACCGCGGCCGCCTCGCCGTCCTCGGTCCACTCGGCGTCGGTGAGCGTTCCCGCCGCATCCTCGAGGACCGCTGTCACGTCCTCTACGTAGGGGCCACGGGCCTCCGCCACGTCGTCACGGAGCGCCGAGAGCCGTTCCCCGACCCGGTCCTCGGGGCTCTCCTCGTCCTCGTCGTCGGGCTCGGGGAGGTCGGCCGCCTCGAGAGCGGCCTCGACGGCGTCGAGCTGTTCGGCCACGGCATCCAGGTCTGCCTCGGTCTGGGCCGCCGCCAGCGTCTCGGCAGCCTCCTCGAGGCGAGCCTCCATGGCGTCGGCGTCGAGTGCCGGCCGCTCGGCGTCCGCCCCGTCAGGCGCCGAGTCGTCGGCTCCGGCCTCGTCGGTGTCCTCGCTCATACGCCACGTTCCGACAGGTCCGGGTGTAAGCGTTACTGTTCGGGATCGGGGCGCCTTTTAGCGTTCAGCCCGAGTGTGAGATATGAGACGACGGACCCTCTTGGCCGGTCTCGGAAGCGCCGTGAGCGTCGGACTCGCGGGGTGTCTGGGCGGGTCGGCGGAGCTCGCCGAAAACGAGATCGGCATGTCGACCCGCCGGTTCGAGCCGGCGAGCAAGGTGGTCGAGGCCGGGACGACGGTGCGCTGGCGTAACACCGACCGCGGCGTCCACACGGTCACCGCCTACGACGGCGAGATCCCCGAGGACGCAACGTACTTTGCAACGGGTGGATTCGGCTCCGAACAGGCGGCCAAAGACGCCTGGTACAACGCCACAGGCGGCGGACTCGACCCCGAGGAGGCCTTCGAGTACACCTTCGAGGTTCCCGGCGAGTACGACTACTACTGCATCCCACACGAGGCTGCCGGGATGGTCGGAACGGTCGTCGTCGAGTAGCCGGCTGCCGGAGTAGTCGGGCTAGCCGCGACCGGCTACCTGTCAGTCCCCGCCAACCACCGAACAACCTCGTCGTATGACATCTCCGGGTCCAGTTCCTCGCGCTCGAGCATCGCCTCGTGGAGTCGGTCAAGGGTCCGCTCGCTGAGGGCAACAGTCACACCCCCCTCATTGACGGGCGCGAGGTCGACCACACAGTCGGTGTCGGCCGTCACGTCGACAGTCGCGTCGGTCCCGCGGCCGAGGAGGTTGACCACCTCGCGGTCCTCGTCGTACCGGACGTAGGAGCGCTCCGCGAGCTCCGGGATGTGTCGCCGCCGCAGGTCGCGCTCGATCGCCTCCAGCTCCGCCGTCGGGACCGTGGCGATGTCACTGTGTTCCGTCTGTTCGGTAGCCACCGCCGCGGCGATGTCACGGACGGACATCGAGACGTGACGCTGGAGTCGCCCTAGTGCGATCTCCTGGTACAGGTGCGGGCAGTCCCGCGGTGCGTGTGAGTCTGTCATGCGTGTTTCCCCCTCCACCAGGCACGCCCACCTGACATGTGTCACCATAACACAGGGGAATAAAATACCCCGCCCTACGTGTCTAGTTTTTGGCTCGATGGTCTCGTTCTCCCGGCGCACACGCGACGGGTGGTTACACGGCGGGAGGGGTGGCGGTGTTACTCGTCGACGTCGACGCTGGTCTCCTGCTCGGCGGCGACCTCCTCGGGGCGGGCCTCGAGGGTCGCCTTCGCCACCTCGACGCGGCGCAGCGGGTAGACCGTCTTTGCCTCGCTGTAGATGGCCGAGGAGAGGCGGCCTTCGACGATGCTGTCGAGCAGGTCCTCGAAGGTACGCTCGGCGCCGGCCTCCTCGACAAGGTCGATCATCGTCCGGCGGATCGCCTTCTTCTGGGAGGCGTCAGCCTGCTTTGTGGTGAGTGCGACAGGCTGAACCTGAATCCGGTAGTCGTCGGTGGTCAGCACGGTGATGTAAGCCTCGACCTTCGAGGAACCCCGGCGGACCAGGCTGCGCAGGTAATCCCTGGTGAGTTCGTGCTTGATGAACTCGGTGTAGGCGCTGTCGCTCGCCACCTCCGTGATCCGGAACTCGAGTTTGGTGTTGTTCTCGCTCGCGTCGTTACGGATGTCGCCGAGGGTGGTCTCGATGGTCCGCCCGAGCACCTTGTCCGGCTCGTCCGCGACTGTCTCGCCGAGCTCGGCCCGGTCGAACTGCTCCGGGGCGAGCACGTCGTACCACTGCTTCTGTTGCTGTTGTCGGGATACTGATCGTTCGCTCATGTGTCTGGTGTGTTCGTGTTGTCCGTAACTGTCGGCCGGCCGGTGTTGTCTGTGAGCTGTGCTGCTGTCCGGAGGTTCACCACGTAGTCGTCGACGGTGGCCTGCAGGCCGCCTGTACTCGCCCGCTCAATCGTCGTCACGACCGTCCCGCCCTCGACGTCGGTCTCGAGCCGGTCGGTGTTGTCCGGCCGGACCGCCCGCGCGACGGCCGCCGCGTCGGCGCCGTGTTCGGTGCGGAGTTCGACGCGTCTCACAGTGCCTCCCTGAAGGCGACGGCAAACTCGGTCGTGTCGGCCCGGAATCGCGCCCGGGCCGCCTGTCCCGTGCCGGCTGCCGTCCCGCCGGCTACGTCGGCCGCTGCCGCGGTGACACGGCCGGCGTCGGTATCGGTGGGGGCGTGGGCCGCCGCCCGGCCGTCGGCAACCGCGAGGGCGACCGGTTCGGGCGAGCGGTACTGTGCGAGTAGGCGGGCAACAGTCCCCAGCGGCACGCCGGAGTCGGTCCGGTCACCAGGCTCACACCGGGCGACGAGTACCCCGTCGTACCGGGCTGTCGTCGCCGCCGCGAGCGCGGCGTGTGCCCGTCGACCGTGGGCGCGCCACGCCTCGAGCGCGGCCTCACGGTCACCCGCGCCGGCCGCCAGCGCGACGCCAAGCCCCGGCTGGGTCCGGGCGAGCGCCTCGAGTACGTCCGCGTGGCCGCCGACAGTCCGGACAGGGCCGCCGACGTAGGGGCGTAACAGTCGTTCGACCGCTGTTGCACCCCGGGGGGTGGACTCCGCGGCCACCGTCAGCGCGACGAGCGACGCCCGCCGACGGCTCCGCTCCTCGTCCGCGCCGTCACTGCCCTCGGCGTCACCGAGGGCGGCCGCTGCGGCCTCCCGGTCGCCCGAGAACGAGCCGTGGGCGAGTGTCGTGTGCGCGAGGCCGTCGGCCGGGTCGGCCGTCGGGACTGCCAGCCCCGGCCGGCGTTCGGGGCCGGCCGCCTCAAGCGGCGCCCCGCTCGGCTCCGCACCGGCCGCGACAGCCCCCGCGAGCGCGAGCCAGGGGTCGGCACCCCCGAGCGTGTCGGCGGCCGCAAAGGCCAGCCGGCTGAGCGGAGGGTCGGTCACCGTGACGTCGCCCACATCGAGTCCGAGCCCGAGTGTACAGTCGGCCTCGGTTGCCCGCTCGGCGTCGCTCGGGAAGGCGGCGACGGTGGCCTGAAACGGCCCGTCGACCGCGCGTGATAGCAGCCCCGCCGCGGCGAGCGCGTCGCCGGTCGGGGCGGCGACCAGCCGGAGAAAGTCCGCGTCCCGGAGTTGCGCGGCGACGTCGCTGGCGGCGGGGGCGGACGCATCCGGCCGGTCGGTCGTCGACATACAGGGTGTTTACAGGATGTCGATGGCGGTGTCGTAGCTGTAGGTGAACGTCTCGTCGACCTTGTCACCGCGGTAGTAGTCGACCAGCCGGCGGATCTTCGACTCGGTGTTCTGGAGCGCGCGCTTGTTCTGGTAGTCGGTGGGGTTCTCGTCCATGTGCTCGCGCAGGCGAACCGCCCGCTCCATCAGATTCCGGAGGTCCTCGGGGAACTCGGGGTCGGCGTCGTGTTCCTCGAGGATCTCGGTGACCTTCTTGTCGGTCGCGAGCTTGACATCGGGGATGGGTGTGCCGTTGACCCCCTCGTCACGGAGTTTCAGCCCGATCTGCGAGGGGCTGTGTCCGTCCTCGGCCAGTTCGACGACGCGCTCCTCGACCGCCTCGGCGTCGACGTCGCTCCACTCCGGTGGGTCGTCTGCCGCGGGCCGGTCGGACCCGGAGGAACCGCGGCGTCGTGAGTGCATTCGTGCCATGATAGGTTGGAACTACGGACCGCCGGCGCTGCGCCTGGTGGCGCGGACACCACCGCAATCCCAAGCTGCTCAAGCGAGCGGCGCGTCGGATTTGCGGCCGTGTGTTCCTATGCATACCTGTCGGCTCGCGGTAAAAACAGTTTCTATCCGCGGAGGAGGTGAGTCAGACGGCCATCGAAACCCGAGCGGAGCGGACAGCACGACCGCGGTCTGTGGCTCGTCTGTGCCCGTGAGACTGGCGATAGGTGACAGCCACAGGGCCCCCGCCTCTCGTTTTCTCTTTTGATTTCGCGGCCAGAGCGCTTATACACTGATAGCAGTAACGACCCGTAGAATGGGAAAGCAACCGGGCGAAGAGCGCGGCTGCTGGGGGGAACGGGGGCAGTCATCGGTTATCGGGGTTGTACTCATCCTCGGGCTGGTCGTCGCGAGTCTCAGCGTCATCGCGACGGTGGGTGGGCTCGCACTACTCGACACGGAGGACGAACTCTCGGTCGCGCGGGCGGAGAAGGTGATGACACAGTTCGACTCACAGAGTGCGCTGGTCGCGCTGGGTGAGACCGACGCCCGTCAGACCCGGCTCGCCTCGGGCAACAGCGGCGGATACACCCTCGACGAGGACGCCGGCTGGATGCGGGTCTCGGTCAGGAACACCACCGATAATACGACACAGGTGGTAGAGAATGTCTCGTCGCTCGGGGAGTTGACCTACGAGACCGACGGCGTCCGACTGGCCTACCAGGGCGGCGGCGTCTGGAAAAAAGGTGACGGCAACGCTGTGATGGTCTCACCACCTGAGTTCCACTACCGGGGCCAGACCCTGACGCTGCCGGTGATCAATGTGACCGGCGACGACCAGGTGAGCAGGCAGGTGACCGTCCGACAGGGTGAGGTGTCACAGGAGTACCCCAACGAGACGTTCGTCAATCCCGTTCCGGAGAATCGGAAGGTCGTCGTGACGGTCAAAAGCGACTACTACCGCGGCTGGGGGTCATACTTCGAGCGCCGGACAGAGGGCAACGTCAGCTACGACGACGCGAACCAGACTGCCGGAATAAGTCTAACCGTTCCGATAACGGAGGAGTTCAACAACGCTGTGGCCGCCACCAGCGAAACCGTCGACGCGGGCATGGTCAACGAGACGGTCGAGGACGGCGTCAACCGCCCATCGGCGGATGAGTTTGTGGCAGATGAGGTCAGCGCGTGTCAATCGGGCGGGTGTAATGGTGTCGCGTCGATGGATGGAACATATACCAGCGACACGTACTACAGTTCAGGCGACATGACAGTCGACGATGTCACCCTCGACACCAGCGGCGGTGATATCAGTATAGTAGCCGACGGAACCGTTAGCTTCGACGACGAGGTGGATATCACCGGCGACGGAAACGTGACCGTCTATGCCAAGGGGATGGCGACGGGGACCGGTAATCCGGAGATCAATACTGGAGGTGATGTTGAGGACCTGCTGGTCTATCTTCACTCGGACGCGACGGAGTTCGAGTTGAACGGGAATCCACAGTACACTGGACTGATCTACGCGCCCGATACCAAGTTGAACATCAATGGCGGGGGTGGCAGTACGAACATCGTCGGCAGTGTCGTCGTTGAGGAGGCCACCAGAAGCGGAAGTAGTCAGGCTGCGATAGTTGAGGGAGTCTCCGACATCGAACGGGCGCTCCCGCTTGTCGGGGGGACGACAATCACATACCTGCACATCTCCGAAACCGACATCAGGATCAACGACAGTTAGCGCGTCAGTTCCACGCGAATCTGGGTCTGTGTGAAGTAGAAGACATCAGGACTGTTGCGCGGGTCCGGGATGCCTCGGAGAAGGTCACAGGACACCCTCTCGGCTGCGGGGTCGCCGGAGCCACAGTCGATGTTCTGGCGCTCGTCAAGCGCCTTCCGCCAGGCACGCCAGTGCGGTGCCGTGACATTCATCGTAATGTTGGCGTACTGTGTGCCACGTGCGAGGACAGAGCTGCTCAGTATCTCCGTTCTGATGAGCGCAGTCGAGCCAGAGATTGCACTCGTGCCCCGACCGACTGTCTGTGGCGTCGCGATCACTGTCCGGGCAGGTGTAACGACAAGTGGTGGCTCCCGCAACACCGCCCCTTCACCGTCGGGTCGGGAGAGCCGGAAGACCGCCCCGGCGTCGTAAATCAGCCGGTCATCACCGTCTCCTTCGTACGTTACAGAGCGTATTTCGAGCGGCTGAAACTGTCTGAAACCGGTGCTGTTGGTCCAGCTTACGTTGATCGTGGTCGTCCGCTCGGCCACTAACTGTGCGCTGCCGAGCTGGACCTCCGTGCTCCGACTCGGGGCCCCCTCCCGGTAGATGTCCTCGACATTATCGGCGAGCAGGTCGAAGGCACGTTTGGCGTTCTCGACCTGTTCGGCCTCGCGGGCATCCTGGAGTACCGAAACCCCGCTGACCGAGACAACCCCGACTGTCGTGATGACGAGACTGATTATCAGCACGTAGCCGACCACCTCGCTCACGCCGCGGTCGTCGCTGACGGGCGAGCGGTTACGACTCATCGAGTGCGATCACCCCCGAGGGTTGGTCGTAGACCACTGCCACCGACCCGCTCCTGACCGACGAGTCGGCAAGCGGCGTCCGGTTCGAGACGGTAACCGAGACGGAGACGTCCGCGCCGTCGGCAGTCAGCACCAGTTCCGGCTCCGCCGAGGCGTCCAGTTCGATGTCGTATCGCTCCCCGACGGCCGCGGTGGGGAGCGAACGGTTGATCCGGGCCGCGTCCACATCGTCGCCGGCAGCAACCATCCGGTCGACGCGCTCTAAGTCCGCCGCGAGTCGCTGGCCGACGACGGAGAGTTCGTTGCGGACGACACTCTCCTGTTGGTCGCCGACGAAGTTCCCCCCGGCGATCAACAGCCCTGTCACCAGCACCGCCGAGATGGCAATCGCCAGCACGTAGTTCAGCGTGATCGAGACCGCCCGCTGGTCGTCACTCATCGGGCTCACCCGGGGCGACCCGGATATCCGTCTCGTAGACCAGATTGGCCGTCCGGTAGGTGTACTCGACGGTTGCCGAGTAGAGGATGTCGTCCTCGTTGTCGTTTGGCACGTCGCCAACGTCGGTGTTCGTGGTTTCGTTAATAACGAGGCTATAGTCACCCTCAGCCTGGCCGCCGTTATTATAGACGATGTCGTAGCTACCGGTCAGGTTCTCGCCAAAGTCCAGGGGCTCACACGGGTTCCCGCCGACGAGTCCGGCCGTGACGTTGATATCGGCGGGCTCCGGCGCGGAGCACACGCCAGTGTTACCGTTGCCATCGGTCGTCTCAACTGCCACGTCTCCGCTGTCCTCGTACACGCGCATCTCCCACGTGTCCGCGCCGGTAGAGAGGTTCAGCGTGAAGGCACCGGTCGGCGACGAACTCAGGTCCGACGCGTCAGGAATCCGGATATTAAATCCTCTGACGTCAGAGACGTTACTCGCGACTGTCCAGTCCGTGGTCCCGCTCTCGTTCGTGAACGCATCAGTCCGGTTGTAGATATAGACCCCGTCGGAGGCGTCTGCGAACGCATAGTCGACCGCGCGCCCGGTAATTGACTGCTGGGAGGCCGAGGAGTTGCTGAGGTCCCCTACCGCGGCGGTAAATTCGGTTTCTATCATGCTCCTGTCGTCGCTGTAATTCGCGTTCGTGTGCTCCAGCAGGTCACCGACCATCTGTTCGGCCTGCTGGCGTTGCTGCAGTGCGTCACCACCGCCGGCGGTGTCACCGCGGGTGGCGAGATTCTGGGTGAAGATGGCGCCGTTGATCACGACCGAGAGCGCAACGAACGCCACCGCGAGCGAGAAGGCCGCCACCAGGATGACCTGAGCGCGGTCCTCCTCGGGGGGGCGCTCACTGTCGGTCCCGGGGCCATCTGGGGGGCTCAGACCCGCCACACGACCACCTCCACGCGGACGATATTGTACAGGTCGGTGTCCGGCGAGGTATCGGGGATGTAGAAGTCGGTGGCACTGTCGCCGATGCGGGCACCAGTCGCGTTGCCCTGCGGGGTGTAGAGGTGGTCACTGTCGTCGAGGGCGACCGTCCAGGAGGCCGAGACGGCGTTGTCGGACGGCTGTCCGTTGTACACGAACCGCTGGGCGTTCGTTGCCGTCCCGTTGTTCGTTTGATACTCGAGGTTGACATTGTAGGCGATGCCGCTGGAGGTAAACGTCCGGTTCAGCATCTGCCCAAAGGTGATGTTCGGCCGTGAACCGGTGTACTCGCCACGGTCACCGTCGGCGCCGTGGAAGCGGTCACCGCTGGCGTTGTAGTAGAGGACCGCCGGCTCGAGCGTCCCGTTCTCGCTGGCGGCCGCCAGCAGCCCCTGGGCGCGTTCCTGCTGCTGGTTCTCGATGTGCTGGCTGGAGGTGCTGGCCGAGAGCGGCGTCACGGCTGTCGACTGGAGGGCAAAGAGGACACTCGTCAACAGCAGCAGCGAGCCGATGACCGCCTCGAGTGCGTGGGCCTGTCCACGGTCACCTGTTCTCCGGGGCGGGAGTCGCCGCATCTACCACACCTCCACGACCAGAACAGCGTCCCGGTTGGCAAGCGAAACCGCCCGACTGGCGGTGATCGTCGAGTCCGCTCCCGCGGGGCTCGGGCCGGCGGTGAGGGCAACGTCACAGGCGCCGTCCGTTGCGTTGACCAGCCGACGGTTGTCATCGTCCCAGCACAGCGGCACCGGCGTGTCTGTGTCCGTCGGCGGGCCGGTGAGGTTGCCGACGATACTGACGTTCAGGTCCTGTCTGTCGGGGATACCGACGCGGTCGTTCAGCGAGTCATTCTCGTAGACACACCGCTCCGGGACAGAGCCGCCGTCCAGCGAATTAAAGAAGGCCCGCGTACAGAAGGTGTCGACGACGTAGGGGTCGGCCGGCGACCCCAGTTGGTCGCCAGCCAGTTCGTCGGCCACCCGGTTCGCGGTGACGGTGTCGTCCTGTGGATTCCCGGTAAAGGGGGTGACGGCACTGGCGACAAAGAGGAAGACAAAGCTGACCACCCCGATAAAGATAACTGCGCCAACGGCAAAGTCGATCGTGGTCTGTCCTCTCATGAGTGGCTCGGCGGGCGCGGACACCGTCGGTAGCTCGGGTAGGGGTGGGACACGGCAGAG
>JBLGCN010000052.1:0-9362 GCA_047617405.1 Natronomonas sp. | reverse complement strand
GGCGCCAGTCCGGGACCGGCTGCCGGCGCTGCTGGCCGTCGACACACCGCCGGTCCGGCTCGCGGCCCTCGGCGAGGACGCCGTCCTGAAGGGCGCACTCGCTGCCGCGCTCACTGACGGGACCGGGGACCCCGACGCGGCTCCGAACGGCGGCGCCAGCGAGTGAGCAACGACACACACACGACGCCAGGGAAAGGGGCTAAGTGCGCCGCCCCCTCCCTTCGAGGCGAATGGGGTACACGCCACACACCGTCGTGGTCGGCGGAGGGACGACCGGCGCCGGGGTTGCCCGTGACCTGGCCATGCGGGGGCTGGAGGTCACGCTCGTGGAGAAGGGCCCGCTCACCAACGGGGCGACCGGCGGGATGCACGGCCTGTTACACAGCGGGGCCCGCTACGCGCTCTCGGACCCCGAAAGCGCCGTCGACTGTCTCGCCGAGAACCGCATCCTCCGGGAGACTGCCGGGCAGTTTATTGAGGACACGGGCGGGCTGTTTGTCGAGCGACCCGAGGACCCCGACGGACACTACGAGGCTCGGCTTGCGGCCTGTGAGGAGGCCGGTATCCCGGTCGAGGAACTGACCGGCGCGGCGGCCCGCGAGCGCGAACCGGGGCTCTCCGCGGATGTCAAGCGTGCGTTCACCGTCCCGGACGCCGGGGTCGACCCGTTCGGGCTGACAGGCGCACTGGCCCGGGACGCCGAACGGTACGGGGCGACAGTCCGCACGCACACCGAGGTGGTCGACATCACGGTAGCGAAGGGTGCGGTCGACGGGGTCCGGGTCCGCGAGGGCGACCCGGGACCCCCCGACGAACCGGCGTCGGGTGACGTCGTCGACATCGACGCCGACTACGTCGTGAACGCGACCGGCGCGTGGGCCGGCCGGATGGCGGCGATGGCCGACCTGGAGGTGACCGTCCGGGCCTCGAAGGGGGCGATGGTCATCGCCGCGGACCGACACGTCGACACCGTGGTTAACCGCTGTCGACCCCGGGGGCAGGGCGATATCCTCGTCCCCCACGGCGACGTCTCCATCCTCGGGACGACTGACGTCGAACTGGCGGACCCGGAGGACTACGCCCGGGAGGAGTGGGAGGTCGACCTGCTCTTCGAGGAGCTGTCACCGGTCGTGCCCGCGCTGGAGAGGGCGCGCTCGCTGCGGGCCTACTGGGGGGTGCGGCCGCTGTACGAGCCGCCCGACGGGGCCGGTAGCGAGGACACCAGTAGCCTGACGCGTGATTTCGTCCTGCTCGACCACGAGCAGCGGGACGGGCTCTGGGGGATGAGCACGGTTGTCGGGGGGAAGCTGACAACCCACCGGCTGATGGCCGAGCGGGTCGCCGACCACGTCTGCGGGAAGTTCGGCATCGACCGCCCCTGCCGGACCGACGAGGTCCCCCTGCCGAGGGGTAAGATGGCCGACCCGGAGGAGCTGGCGACCGTCGACCTCGATACGGCGACCCTGGACCGGGTCCACGACCGCTGGGGCGAGCGCACGACAGACGTGCTCAACGCCCATGGCCCGAACCCCGTTATCTGTCCCTGTCGGCGGATAACCCGCGGGGAGGCCGAGACCGCGATGGACATCGAAGGGGCCCTACAGACCGACCTCGACGCGGTCCGGCGCCAGACCGGTGTCGGTACCGGCGACTGCCAGGGCACACGGTGTGCACACCGGGTGGCCGGTCTGTTGGGACCCGACCACGACCTCGACCAGGTCGACCGCTCGCTGTCGGCGTTCTACGGGGAGCGGTGGGCGGGCCAGCGACACGTCCTCTGGGGTGAGCAACTCTCGCGGGCGATGGGCAGTTACGCGCTGCACGCGACGACGATGAACCGTGACCGGCCGGTAGAGAACCCCGACCTCGACGCGTTCGACAGCGGTCCCGGGGACCCCGATGACGGCGGTAACAGCACGGACGCCGGTTCTGAGGTCGGTGACGGGGAGGCCGGGGACGGGGGCACAGTGGTATGACAGTAACCGTCGTCGGTGGCGGTCTCGCCGGCGCCATCGCCGCCCTCTCGGCGGCCCGCCACCGCGAGGTGAGGGTCCGGCTACTGACCGCCGGCGAGACGAGTCTGGAGGCCGCCAGCGGGCTCATCGACGTGCTCGGCTACGTACCCGGCGGCGAGGAGCCGGTCGCCGACCCTTTCGCGGCCGTTTCCGACCTGCCCGCCGAACACCCCTACAGCACGGTCGGTATCGACGCGGTCCGCGAGGGGCTGGCGCTGTTTGACGACATTGCCGGCGAGCAATACGCCGGCGACGGCACAGACCGCAACGCACTGGTCCCGACCCACCTCGGGAACCTGAAGCCGACGTCCCGCTACCCCGTCACGGTCGCACCGGGGGTCGCCAGCCGGGAGCAGCGCACCACGCTCGTCGGCTTCGAGGAGCTCACCGACGTCGACGCCGCGCTGGCGGCCGACCGGCTCGACAGGACGCTCCCCTACGAGGTGTGGGGGACCGCAGTCGGGCTCCCGGTCGAACTCGATGGGGTCCCGGAGACGACCGACCTCGCTGCCGAACTCGATAGTGCGTATGACCGTGACCGCGCGCGGGGGGCCTTCGAGCGGTTCCACGACGACCTCTCCCGGGATATCCTGATGCACGACGAGACCGACCGGCGGATAGGGGTTCCGGCGGTGCTCGGTCTCGAGGCCACCGAGGCGCTCCGGGCCGAGCTCGCGGCGACCGTGGAGAGCCCGGTGTTCGAGATTCCGACGGGCCCCCCGAGTGTCCCCGGCCGACGGCTCGAACGCCTGCTCCGTGGAGCACTCGAGACCGCCGGCGTCGAACTGCTGACGGGTCACCGGGTCACCGGCACCGAGACGACCGGCGACGATATCACGGCACTGATAGCCGAGACGGGAGACGGCGAGCGCCGGGTGAAGACCGAGGCGGTCGTGCTGGCGACGGGCGGGCTCGTCGGCGGCGGGGTCGAGGGGACCACGGCGGCGGTCCGGGAGCCGGTCTTTGACTGTCACGTCCCCGCTCCCGAGGACCGCTCGGAGTGGGCGGCAGAGACGGCGCTTGGCGACCACGCCTTCGCCCGGTTTGGCGTCGAGACTGACGGCGAACTCCGGCCACTGGAGGCGGGTGGACGCCCGGAGTTCGGGAACCTCAGGGCGGCGGGGAGCGTCCTCGGCGGGTACGACTTTGCGGCCGAGAAGTCCGGTAGCGGCGTCTCCGTCGCGACCGGCTACGTCGCCGGCCGGCTGGCCGCCGAGGACGGGGCGTGAGGGGGCTGGCCCGTCTCACCCGAACTCCGGAGCGTGCCGGCAACGACCCGTTCGGGGTCGGCCCCGGGCGCGCCGGCTCGCGCGACGGAGACCGCCGACGGCAACGCACGACACCGCTCGTTTCCCTCCCGAGTACCGAGCGTAGACGAACCCGAACCGCCCTGGCCTGGTCGACGAGGCACCGACGACGGGCAGGAGTGGCCGCGGTGGCCGGTTCCCAGGGGCTTTTATGACCGTCTTTGATACGCCACATGTCTATGAATTGAACGTCGCCATGGACGGCTTTGGTGGCGGGCAGTGCATCGCCAACGAGACCGACATCGATTCCGTCTACATCTACTACGCCAACTACAGCTTCGGCCAGTCGGTCAACCAGTACTACACGAGTGTGCTGGAGAATAACGGTGTCTCCGTCGAGGGACGGACCGCCCTGCCGCCGGGCTACGCGGAGGACTGGCCGGGTCAGTTCCAGAAGGCCGTCGACGGGGTGGGCTTCGAACTCCAGGAGGGTGAACTCTGCTCGCTCATCGGCCCGAACGGGGCCGGCAAGACCACCTTCTTCAATCTCCTCACCGGGGCACTCGAGCCAACGGCCGGGCGGATCCGGTTTCGTGACCGCGATATCACCGACACCTCGCCCGAGCGGACCGCGTCCCTGGGTATCCACCGATCCTTTCAGATCACCAATATTTTTCCCACCTTGACGGCGTTAGAGAACGTCAGGATCGCCACCCAGGCACACAGCAACGCCTCGTTTGCCCTGTGGCGCAACTACAAGACCTACGAGGAGTTCATCGAGGAGGCCCACGGCGTGCTGGAGCGGGTTGGGCTGGCCGACCGCGCCGAGGAGCGGGCACAGAACCTCAGTCACGGCGAGGAACGAAAACTCGAGGTCGGGATCGCGTTGGTCGGCGACCCCGATATCCTCCTGCTCGACGAGCCAAACGCGGGGGTCTCCTCGGAGAGTGTCGACGAGATTATCGACCTCATCAGGGATATCAGCGGGGACCACGCGGTCCTGCTGGTCGAGCACAACACGGATATCGTGATGACGGTGAGTGACCGGGTCGTCGTCCTGAACCAGGGGGCGGTTATCGCCGACGGCCCCCCGGAGACGGTCCAGGGTGACCCGCGGGTCCAGGAGGCCTACCTCGGCGGCTACGAGGCCGGCGACGCAGCCGGTGCCCGCGAGGAGGCCAACACCATGGACGAGGAGGGGGTCGCGTGAGCCTGCTCGAGGTCAGCGATGTCCACACCTACTACGGGGAGAGCCACATCCTCGAGGAGCGACGCCAGCAGGACGCCGGGACACTCTCCGGAGGCCAACAACAGATGCTTGCCATCGCCTGCGGCCTCGTCGGTGACAACGAGATGTTGCTGGCCGACGAGCCGAGCGAGGGGCTGGCCGGCGTCGCCGGCAACTTCCTCATCTGGCAGAGTACCTGCGACGTGACCGTCGCAATCGGCGCACAGGCGCTGTTGCCGGCCCGTTCTACGGGACGCTGTTCGACGAGAACCTCGTCGAGGTCTTCGACCGCGATATCAAGCCGTTTCTGGGCGACCTCTTCGGACCGGAAACCCTCGAGTCGACGGCGGTGTTCGGGACGAACCTGAACGGGGTCATCGACATCTGGCTGACCGGTCAGGCCCAGATGTACACCGGCACGGTGTTCATCATCTTCATTCTCTTCGTGCCCGGTGGGCTACTCGGGACACTCCGACTCTACGCCGGCGGCAAGCTGAGCCACCGCTTTGGCGACCTCGTCACCGGTCTCGTCGGCCGCGGACGGGCCGTGCTGGGGCGGTAGGCGACGGTCTACGCCTACTTTTGGCCAACCTAAAAGTTCAAGAGGGTGGGGGCGTGACCGGGAGTCAATGGAGTACGGGTTCGAGGACCTCAGCGTCGTGATGGGGACCTACAACGAGGCGGAGGCAATCGAGACGGTGCTGACCGACATCGAGCGGGTGACCGACGGGGAAGCCGAGGTCGTCTGTGTCGATAGCTCCGAGGACCACACCCCGGAGATAGCCCGCGAACACGGCGCTCGTGTTATCGAACAGGAACCACAGGGCTACGGCGTGGCGGTTCGGGCGGCGCTGCTTGCGGCCGACCGGCCGGTCGTCGTCACCACCGACTGCGACGACACCTACCCTATGGAGCAGCTTCCGGAGTTCCTCTCGCTCATCAACGAGGGTTACGATGTCGTCAGCGGCGACCGGCTCTACCACGGCGCCGAGGCGATGCCCGCGTTCAACCGGCTCGGCAACCGTGTGTTCGCGCTGCTGGCGAGTCTCCTGATGGGGCGGCGGGTCCACGACGTCACGACCGGGATGCGTGCCTACCGGCGGGAACTGGTCGAGAAGGTCGAGTGGACCGAGAACACCGGGCTCTCGGCGGAACTCCTGCTCCGGCCGGCCATGCGGGGGTACGAGGTCCGGGAACTCCCTATCGCGTACCGCGAGCGCGCCGGCGAGACGACGCTCGACCCGGTTGCCGGCGGGGTCGCTATCGGCAAGTCGGTTCTGCGAGTCTGTCTGGAGGAGCGACTCCGGTGAGGACCGGTCGGCACGGCCCCCGGGGTCATGGCCCTCGCCGGTAGCTGTCGGTCCCGCCGGGGTATCCTTGCGGGTTCTCCAGCCCGACCAGTTCGGCCCCCGTCGGCGTCGTGTACAGGGCGTAGAGCAGTTCGTTCACGAGATAGAACCGGACTCGCTCGACCGGGGACCCCTCGGGGTCCGGGTCGGCGACCCGGACACCCATGTCGTCCAGTGCCGTCTCCCGCTGTTCGGGGTCCAAGTCGAGATACCCACGGTCGTACCAGTCGCGGGCGTACCCGTCGAGGGCGGCGGCGGCATCCGCCACCCCACGGGCGTGGTCGGGCCGGTCACGAGCCCGGCCGATGACGTACTGCTCGACAAAGCCCGACACACCGGAAACCTCGCCGGGATAGACGACCCGGGCGACAGCCTCGACCGTCGCCACCGTCTCGCCGGCCAGCGGTCGTCGGTCGTCACCCCCGTCGTCGGAGTCGTCCCCAACGAGCGCTACCCCCCCGGCGACGCCGACACCGGCGGCTCCCAGGGCGGCCAGTACGTCACGGCGTGTGAGTTCGTACTCAGTCATGGACCTGTGCCTCCAGCGTGACGTTCGGGCGGTGGACCCCACTCCCGGGGACGTACGCGGCCTCCCCCCCACAGAGGCGTGGTTGCCGGCAGACCTCCAGGGCAGGCGTGAGCGCGCGGACGGTCCCGTTCAGGCGTTCGAACGGGAGTTGTGCCCGGTAACTGAAACTGTCTACGGTCCCGGAGTCGACGAAGACCCGGGCCTCGACTGCCCCTCGCCGCTCGACGGGGACCGACACCGGGTCGGAGAGCGCCGGCGACCGGACTGTGGCCGTCCCGCCGCTCACCGTGAGATTCAGCTCCAGGTGGTCGGCCGGGTCGGCGGTGAGCCCGCCGGTCTCGGTCTCAGCCCCGGACAGCTGTACAGTTGCCCCGCGGGTGTCGGTCGGCACCCCCGCCCGGATGTCGGCGTGGACCGCCGGCCCGTCGGCCTGGCGGACCCGTTGGAGGTGACCGGTGACCCCCTCGCCCTCGGTTGGCACCCACTCGCCGCGGAAGACGTAGCGGTAGACCGGGCGGTTCGGGACCGCGTCGAGAACCGCGAAGGGTCGCTCCTCCACGGCGTAGACCGGCCCCTCGTTGAGGCCGGGGTCGTTTCGCAGCGCCTGGAACGGGTGGTGTAGCCAGTCGCCGTACGGGTCCGGCAGGAGGACGACCCCCCCCTCCAGCGACCGGCCCTCGAAGGGCTCGTAGGCCCGCTCATATCTGTCAGTGACCTCGGCGTTGGCGGCAAGCGGGGAGGTGACCGCCCCGACAGCGAGCGCGCCGGCAGGCAGCCCGAGGGCCAGCACGGCCACCGCTCCGAGCGCGCGGCCCTGCCGGCGGTCGAGCCGGGTCCGACCGGGTAGTGCTATGACACAGGACCAGAGCCGGTCACAGAGCCACAGTAGGCCAACTGCGCCGAAGACAGCCGTCGGGACGAGGAGGCCGACGTGGTAGTACGGCCCCATAAAAAAGAGTAGCCCGTCACCGACGCGGTCCAGGTCGCCCAGGGTGTTCAGCGTCCCCCAGAAGAACAGTTGGCCGAGGGGAATCGAGACGCCGAGCCCCGCCAGGGGGAGCCTCCGGGGGTCGACGGCCGGGAGCCGGCGGACCGTGACGCCGAGACCGACGGCCGCCGCGAGCGCCCCGAGTGGCGCCGCAGGTGTCCAGTTCGTCGCGTAGCGGAGGAGGGCGCGGGCGTGTGCCTCGACAGCCAGCGGGACCGAGTACACCCGCTCGTAGTCCAGGATCCGCCGGTAGCCAAAGCCGGGACCGTCCAGAGGGGCAAAGGCCTGGTAGGGGAAGGTCGCCGGCGAGCCGGTCATGTAGGCGTTGTATCCGAGGGTGACAGCCACGCCGGCCAGCCCTAAGACGGCGGTCACGGTCTGCCGGGCGACCGGGTCCCACCCGAGCGAGCGAAGCGTCCAGAGCGCGTGGACGACAAACGGCGCCGCAAAGAGGACCGCGGTGTACGGTCGCGCGAAAAACGCCAGCCCGATTGCGAGGCCGGCACCCGCGGCAGCGCGGCGGTCACCTGTCCGGTCAGCCCGGAGATACAGCCAGGCAAACAGGAGGGTCAGAAGAAGGGTTGGAACGTACGGGAGAAAGAGGCTCGACTGGACGAGAAAGAGCGGCGAGACCGCGAACACGGCGGCGGCTACCACCCCGGTCCGCCCGTCGAAGGCCTCCGCGGCAGTCGCGTAGAGCAGGCCGACACAGCCGGCAGCAACCCCGGCGAGTGCGAGCCGGTAGCCGCCCAGGAGTTCGCCGACGGCAAACATCGCCGCCGGGACCGGTGCGTACTTCGGGTACAGCCGGGAGCCGTCGGCGACAAAGAACCACGGCCGGAACGCCTCGGGGACCGGCGGGGAGACCGAGAGTCTGCCCTCCAGCAGCATCGCGGCCTGCTGGAGGTAGACCCCCTCGTCGTGGTTGAGGCTGTGGTATGGGAACACCTCGTGGCTGAGCGCGAGGACGAGACCGGCGGTCAGGACAGCGAGTGTGACCGCGACCCGTCGGGCGGTGAGTCGGCCCCGGAGCGTGGCTATCGGAGAGACGGTCATCGCTCAAGCTCACTCGGCGGGGTACCAGGCCAGCGGGTGGTCGGCGACGATGTCGACCGAGACCGGTTGACAGTGCTCGAAGGTTTCCACGTGGTTGTGGAGACACCGGACCACGTCACCGCCCTGGAGTTCGACCCGGTAGACGAAGTTGGGGCCGTTGTACTGGCGGTGGACGACCTGCCCGTCGGCGCCTGTGTCGGTCGTGGGTGTGGCCTGGAGGTCGTCCGGCCGGGCGAGCACGTCGATCTCGGCGCCGTCGTACGCCTCGACGGGGCCGTTGAACCGGTCGGTCGGGAGCGTCCCGAGTTCGGTCTCGACGGTCCCCCCGCGGACACGACCTGTGAGAAACGACGCCCGGCCCAGGAAGGAGGCGACAAAGCGTGACCGGGGGTTCTCGAAGACGACCTCGGGCTGGCCCACCTGCTCCAGTCGCCCGTCGTTCATGATCGCCACGCGGTCGGAGATGGAGAGGGCCTCCTCCTGGTCGTGGGTGACCGAGACAGCGGTGACTCCGGTTCGCTTGAGGATGTCCCGGACCTCCTCGCGCATCTCGACCCGGAGCCGTACGTCGAGATTCGAGAACGGCTCGTCCAGCAGAATAACCTCCGGCTCGGGGGCCAGCGAGCGAGCGAGAGCAACCCGCTGTTGCTGGCCGCCCGAGAGCTGGCTGGGTGATTTCCCGCGGTGGTCGGTCATCTCCACGAGTTCGAGTAACTCCTCGACGCGGGCTGCCCGTTGCTCGGCGGGCCAGTCGTCGAGTGCGAAGGCGACGTTCTCCGCGACGGTGAGGTGTGGAAAGAGCGCGAAGTCCTGAAAGACCAGGCCAACGTCACGGTCCTCCGGGGGTACGAAGGTGCCGTTGCCGGCGACGACCTCGCCGGCGACCGAGACGGTGCCCGCGGTCGGCTCGTCGAGGCCGGCGACCAACCGGAGTGTTGTCGTCTTCCCAC
>JBLGCN010000051.1:0-9374 GCA_047617405.1 Natronomonas sp. | reverse complement strand
TCACGTACCCACAACGGTTTGTCCGTTTCCACGCCACAGGACGCGCACTCTTTGGTCGTTCCAGCTGGTTCGACTTTCACGAAGTGCGTGCCTTCGCGCTCGCACTTTGTTTCCAGCATCGACCTGAAGATATTCCATGCCGCTGACGCTGTATTACGGCTACTGCCTGGGGATTCGAGCATTCCCTTCGTATCGAGGTCTTCGACGGCGACAAGCTCGTACTTCAGAGCGTAGTAGTTCGAGAGTTTGTGCGAGAAGTCACGCCGCTTGCGCTTGATTCGAAGGTGACACGCAGCCACGTGCTGGCGTTGTTCCTTCCAGTTGTTCGACCCGTACTCTTTCCGCGAGAGTTTCCGTTGTTCTCGTTCGAGTCTGTCGCGTTCGTCGGAGAAGTCGAGTGATTCGACCGCCGTGCCGTCTGTATCGTGGGCGTATTTCAGGATGCCCACGTCAATCCCGACCATATTCCCGGTGTCGACTTCATCCAGTGACGGCTTTGCTGGCGGTACTGTGTCCATCTCGATACCGAAGATGGCGAACCACTCGCCAGTCTTCTCTTTTTTGAGCGTGACTTTCTTGACGGTAGCGTTGCCGGGTGTCGGTCGGTGGAGTTTGACCGGAATGTCTGCGAGTTTCGACAGTGACAACACAGTCTGCCCACCCTTCTTGTCGAGTTCGAAGCCAGACTGGTTGTAGGTGAAACTGCGAAACTCGCGTGGAGACTTCCAGCGAAGCTCACCGACGGTGAACCCCTGTTCTTTGAGCTTCCCGAGTGCGTTGATGTTCTTTACAATCCGCATGACGGTGGGTTGGAGTACTTTCGAATAGATGTCTGTGAGTGCGTCCCACCAGTCTTTGAGGTCGGGAAGCTCGTCGCGGATTTTTCGCACGCGCTGTTTGACTGTTCCCTCATCTTCGGGAATCTGGTTGGAGCGGTACAAGGCGTGGTTGTAGAGTTGGCGACAGGTATCGCGGTGGTAGTCCAGGGTCTCACGCTGGTTGTCGGTCGGCTTGAGACGATACCTGTAGTTGTAGTTCATGCCACGCAGTTCAAAAAACTGACAGAGCTATCAACGCTTGCCATTCGGAGTGAAAGTGGTCTGTCCGTGGGCCTGTGGGTCAGCGACAAGAGCTGTCTGTCAGACGAAGACGGCGCTGTATCCCCGCCCTACTGCGCTCCTTGTCCGCTGGCGCGGACTGCGGTGCTCCCTGAGAGAGGGGGCTTAGCGCCTGCTATCAGCTAACCGGCCCGCGTCGGCACAGATGAGGGGTGCGCTCTCACCGCCGTGTCCGTGCGCTGTCGCGGCCTCTTTATACCGGCCATACTGTGCGGGTAGTCGGGTTAGCCTGTGCGAAGAGATAACATATTTATTTCTGAGCCAGTAATATAGGTATGGACCTGCTTGGGTTTCCATTCAGCCTGACCTTCTCCGAACAAGAGCAGATTCACAGGGAGTGCCGGGAGTGTGGGACCAACGTCGACGAGGAGACCGCCGAATGTCCGGACTGTAGTGGCAATATCGCAACCTATTCACTGTAACCCGACCACCCAAAGGAGGACACGGTGATTGCTCGTTCGCGTTCGTCACCGGTTCACGACCCCTATCATGTTTGGCCGTGCGAAGGCGGGTTGCCGCCGGCACTGGTCGAGACCGAGGACAACACTATCTTCACGCGTCGGGTATCTGTGACCGGGTAGGTCGCCCTGACGCCGTAGCCGCCGCCCGGGATTGAAGAGATATCTTCTACAGTCCCCCAGTTTTGAACAGGTGTGTCGAGCCGTTCCCGTTGTGAAGACTGTCGTTACATATAGGTCGGCGCCGGCCGTAAAGAGTCTAGTGCTCGACCTGATCGCGTACGCGAACTGCTCACACTCGCCGCACGCCGCCGACGCGTGGCGCCACCCGGACCACGAGCACGCTCGGCGGTACACCGACCTCGGCTACTGGCAGGAGCTGGGACAGACCCTGGAGGCGGCCCCGTTTGCCGGGCTGTTTCTGGCGGACGCGTACAACGTCGCCGACCGGTTTCGTGACTCCATCGAGCCGACGGTCCGGCAGGGCGAGCAGTTCCCCGAGAACGACCCGTTACCCCTGCTGGCGGCGGTCGCGGGTGCCACCGACCGGCTGGGGCTGATAGCCACCGCGTCGACATCGCTGTACCCGCCGTACCTGCTGGCAAAGAAGCTCTCGACGGTCGACCATCTGACCGACGGGCGACTGGGCTGGAACGTGGTCACCTCCTCGGGTCGGCTTGAGTTCGCCAACGTCGGCGTCGAGCGACTCGGCCACGACGCCCGGTACGACCGCGCCGACGAGTATCTGGCTGTGCTGTACAAGCTCTGGGAGGGGTCGGTCGACGACGACGCGATTGTTGCCGACGCCGAGGATGGCATCTACGCCGACCCCGACGGCGTCCGGTTCATCGACCACGAGGGCGAGCACTTCAGCGTGCCGGGGCCACACCTCGTCGCCCCCTCGCCCCAGCGGACGCCACTGCTGTTTCAGGCCGGGCAGTCCGAGCGTGGCCGGAGCTTCGCCGCCCGCCACGCCGAGGCGACATTCACCTTCCAGTTGGACACCGACAGCCTGACCGACTACGTGACCGACCTCGCTGAGCGGGCCCGCGCCGGCGGTCGGGAGCCACCCGCCGTGTTCCCCGGGATTGCGCCGTACGTGGCCGAGACCGAGACCGCGGCCCACGACCTCCACGAGTCCGTCGTCGACCGGACCAGCGTCGAGACCGGGTTGGTCCGGCTCTCCAGCCACCTCGACCACGACTACTCGCAGTACGACCCTGACGCCCCGCTACAGGCTATCGAGGTCGACGGGATCCGCGGTGTGCTGGAGGCGTTTCTGACCAGCGACCGCGAGTGGACCGTCGGGGAGGCCGCCCGCCGGTACGCCCGGCATCCGGTCCCCGAGCCGGTCGGCACGCCCGAGCAGGTGGCCGACACGGTCGAAACCTGGCACGCGGCCGGCGCCGACGGTTTCGTCGTGATGGCACCGCTGGTCCCCGAGGGGTTCGAGCGGGTCGCCGACCTGCTCGTGCCGGAACTCCAGCGCCGGGGACTGGTGCCCGAGACCTACGAGACGGGCACCCTACGAGCCCGGATACGGGCGGATGACAGGCTGCCGGAGACCCACCCCGGGGCCGACAGCCGGCCGGATGGGTCGGCCGGTGACTGATACTGCCGGCAGTGTGGGACACACAGCGTCGACACGTCACCGGACGTCGCGTGCTCACCGGGTCGGTTCCCGCGGCCGGCGTGACACCGACGGGTCAGGCTCGGTTATGACCGGCGAGCGGCGTCGTCGGGACGGTCGAGGTGTCCCCACGACCGGACGCTGCCGGGTGCGACCCGGATGAGCGGGCGGGATTCGAGTGCGTGGGTCGCGTACTGGTCGTACTTCCCGCGGAGGGCACGGACCCCGTCGGCGTGTGAGGGGTCCGCCGGCCCACACCGGGTCGCCGTCCCGCGGACCTGGACCCAGCCGAGCCGTGACCAGTCCTCGGTGTAGTGGTCGACAACTAGTGTCACCCGGGGGTTCTGCTCGATATTCCGGCTCCGCCGGAGCGCGTCCGGGGGGACATCCTGTGGCTTCTCGTCGACCGGGCTCACAATGTGGTCGTCGGCAAAGGCAAAACAGACCGGCACAGCGTGGGGCCGCCCCTCGGCGTCGACCGTGGCGAGGCGGCCGACACGCGCCGTCTCCACGTACGCCCGTTCCTCGCTCCCGAACATACCACCTCTCTCGGGGCGGCCGGTAAAGAAGGGCTCGCTACCATACCCCGGCGTGACACGCGCCGGCGGCCACGGCCGGGTCAGGATGCCGGGGGAGCGTCGAGCGTGCGGACGCCACTCGTCATCCAGCAGCCGTCGTACTGCCCGCCGGTCACTCTGGTGAGGCGCCACCGGTAGGCCGTGCTGTTGCCCGTTGCTGCGGTCACAGTCACGGTCCGCTCGGCCGTCCTGCCGTTCCTGTCGACCGGGCCGTAGGTGACCGTCTCGGCCTCGAGTAGCGGCCGGTAGGAGGTGTTGATCAGCCGCCTGAAGCTGGCGTACGGCCCGGTGACATCCCTGTTCGACGGGGCAGCAAACCGCCACGCCGTTCGGACACCGTCGTCGGTTTCGGGGTCGTTGTTCGACAGCGCGCCCACCTGAATCGCGACCACGAGGCCGGGCGGTCGGGTGCAGGTCGGTTCCAGTGACGCGTAGTCGGCACTCCCGTTCCCGGCGTCGCCGCCCGGCCCGGCGGTCCGGCCCCGGTCGGTCACGGTGGGGTCGGTCGCCTCCGGAACCGGCGCGGGGGTGACCGTCGCCTCCGGCTCGTCACCCCCGCCGAGGGCCCCCCCACACCCCGCGAGGGCGACCAGCCCGAGCAGTGTCACCGTGGCGACCAGCCGTTGCCCCGGCATAGTCGAACCAGCGGGCGGACCGACTTTGCTGTTCGGGTGCCTCGCCGAGTGCGACGGGACGCGCCCCGCCGGAACTGTCGCGAACCGCCGGGCACGCCTCGCCGGCCTGGTAGCGTGTTGCCGAGGGCAGCGGTGAGTTTGCCATAACCTTACATACCCTCGCTACGAACAGAAGATGTCATGGAATACCACGACTCTGAAAAGGCACAGGAGGTCGCGAGCCGCGTGGAGGCGTTCATGGAGGAGGAGGTCCTCCCACGCGAGCGAGAGGCTCTACAGACCGGGAACCGTATTTCGATGGACGAACTCGAGGAGTACTGGGAGATGGCGAAGGAACGGGACATCTTCGCCCCACAGGCGCCCCAGAAGTACGGCGGACAGGGCTTTGAGTTCCGGAACATGTTGCCCTCCTTCGAGCAGGTGGGTCGGTCACTGTTCGGCGCGATATCCATCCGCGCGAACGCCCCCGACGAAGGGAACATGCACACCCTCGAGATCGGCGCCAACGAGCGTATCAAAGAGGAGTATCTCCGGCCGCTAGTCCAGGGCGACATGTGGAGTTGCTTCTCGATGACGGAGCCGATCGGCGGGGGTGGCTCGGACCCGAAGATGCTCCAGACCACCGCCGAAAAGGACGGTGACGAGTGGGTCATCAACGGCCACAAGTGGTGGTCCTCGCAGGCGAAGATCGCCGACTTCCTGCTCGTGTTCGCCCGCACGGACCCCGACGCCCACCCCTACGAGGGCTCCTCGATCATCCTTGTGCCAAAGGACACCCCTGGCGTGGAGATCGTCCGCAACTACGACCACCTTGGCGGCCACGGCGTCCTGGAGACGGAACTCGGTCACGCCGAGATCAAGTACGACAACGTCCGCGTCCCCGTCGGGAACACGGTCGGCGAGGAGGGCGGTGGCTTCCGGCTGGCCCAACTCCGCCTCGGCGGCGGCCGGCTGACCCACTGTATGCGCTACTCTGGGATGGCCGAGCGGGCACTGGATATCGCCAAGGCCTATATGTCCGAGCGGGAGGCCTTCGGCGAGCCGCTGTCGAACAAGCAGGCACTCCGGCACCGGATCGCCGACGCCGAGACGAAACTCCACGTCGCCCGGACGGCCTCGCGACACGCTGCCCGCGAACTCGACAACAGCGACGCCCGCATCGAGGTGGCGATGGCAAAGACCTACACCGCAAACGTCACAAACGAGATCATCGACCTGGCGGTGCAGTGCTGTGGCGGCAACGGGATCGCCAAGGACCTCCCGCTGGCGCACTTCTACGAAGACGTGCGCGCGTTCCGGATCTTCGACGGCGCCGACGAGGTCCACCGCCGCACTATCGCCCGCGACGCCTTCGAGGACCCCAAGACCGAGGAGGTCGAGCACGTCCTCCGGTTCGACCCGCCCCATGACCAGGCGGTGGCCGCCGACGACGACTAAACCCCCGGCTGCCGCCGGCAGTCCGGTAACCAGGGACTCGCCACCGGGGCTGTGGCGACCACGTCCCAGCCCGGTCGTGACGGGTATGACCAACCCTCATGGTAAAGCCGGAGTTTGAGCCTACGCTACCGGTTTGAAACACCCCGGTGAACTGTGGGTGTGCACTCGAACCAGTACGAGCGCCCGCCGGCCGGCCGACAGTCCACCGGCTCCGTCGACACCGAGGACGTCTACCTCCGGAACTACGACCCCTTCTGCGAGCACGACCTCACAGTGACAGTCACCGACGGGAGCGGGGGCCCGGTGTTCCGGCGGCGCTACTACTTCCAGCCGGGCGAGGTCAGGAGCGAGCGCGACCTGTTCGAACCCGGCGTCTACGAGGTGACGGTCGAACTCGACGGCTGCCGGCGCGAGACCGCAACCTGTCGTGTCGGGCCGGAGCCTGGCCGGGCAGTCCACGTCGAACTCGGCAACGGGGCCGTCAGCGTCACCGAGGGGCTGTACGGCTGAGCAGGGTTAGCGGGGGCCGTTCCGGGTCCGAGTAGCCGACACAGTTCCGTGGCCTACACTCCGAGCGACGACGACGCCGACCTGTCCCGGGCGAAACACAGCACGAGGCCGAGAGTTGCCCCGAGCAGCCCTAACAGGGGCTTCAGCCCCGGCGCGAGCGCCAGTGCGGTGACAGCGAGCAGGGCAGCGCCCGCAAGCGCCGGCGCGACCGAGCGGGTGTCGACACACCGGGGGTCGGACGGGTCCGGGGAACAGGCCGCCGAGCCGAACCGGCCCACGAGCCCGAGCAGGGCCGCCAGCACACCGAGCCCGAGCAGGACGCCGGCGACAACGTCTATCAGGTAGTGGACGCCGATGACGAGACGCGAGATGGCAACCAGCACAGCAGTCGAGCCGGCAGCGATATACCGGGGTCGCCGGGCGCCGGCGGAGAGGACAGCCGCGGCGCCGCCGTAGACCGCCGTGGCCGTTGTCGCGTGCCCGCTAGGAAAGCCGTAGCCGTCGGCGGTCACGAGTGAGTCGTAGACCGGCGACACCGCCGGAGGGAGCCACGACGGCAGGACGGCCGTCCCCGCGCCGGGCGGCCGGGGGAGCGCGAAGACCGTCTTGAGGGCGGCGGTTGCCGCGTAGGACCCGACCAGCAGCGCCAACAGGAGAAGACAGTCACGCAACGGTGTCGCGGTCAGCGCCGGAGCCCGTTCGTCCCGCGCTCGCCAGTAGAGGGCGGCGGTGGCGAGCAGCAGAAACCACGCGTCACCCAACTGTGTGAGGAGCCCGCCGGCGGCCACAGCCACCTCGGGGAGGGGGTCGGCAGACGCAATACCACCGATGTCACGGGTCACGACCGCCGATGGCCGGCGCGCCGACTAAGCCCTGTTGCTCCGGCCCCGTGCCGGACACGCCCGTCTGTGCGGTGGTAGGTCAGAGGGGTGCCGGAGCCTACTGGGCCATCTATCAAATACGGGTCACTGCCAAGCCGCCGGGAGACAGAGTCAGTCGATATGGCCTTCTTCGCGCAGCTGGGCGGCGTCCTTGCTGTCGTAGCGCCACTCGATGTTGGCCTTCTCGTCCTGCCAGTCCCACGGCTCAACCAGGACGATATCGTCCTCCTCGATCCAGGTCCGGTACTTCATGCGGCCGGGGATCCGCCCCATCCGCTCTTTCCCGTCCTCGCACCGGACCCGGACGTGGTTCCCGCCGTCGTGGCGGGTCACGACCGCAAACAGCTCGTCGTCGTTGGGCATCCGGAGGTTTCGGCGCCCATCTGAATCACTCACACCATAGATAGGTGACGGCACGGGATAAACACTCCGTCATCCCCGCTACTGTGTTCCACACGGGCCCAGAGGGCGCGCGTCAATGGCCGGCTCACCCGGTCAGCCGGTCACGTCCGCAGGCGTAGCGTCGGCGGCCTCGACGAGACGGTCGGGGGCGACGGGAAAGAGCGTCTCGGGGGTGCCGGCGGCGGCCCACACCGTCTCGTGGTCGAGTAGCGTCTCGTCGACAAGGACTGACGGGTTGCCGTCGTGACAGAACGGCGGCACACCGCCGACGCTGTAGCCCGTCGTCTCGGTGACCTCCTCTCTGCTGGCCATCCGCACGTCTGTGGCGTCGAGGAGAGCCGCCAGCCGGCCTTCGTCGACGCGGTTGGCCCCGCTCGTCACGACGACCACCGGCGTCCCATCGGCGACGAAGACCAGACTGCTCGCGATCTGTGCGAGGGTACAGCCGACGACATCGGCGGCCTCGGCGGCGGTTTCGGTCCCCTCGGGGAACTGCTCGACCTCGATACTGAGTCCGTACCGGTCGGCGGCCTCACGCCGGAACGCGGCGGCACGCTCGTCCATGGGGACCGACACTGCCCGTTGCCTAAAGAACTCTCGCTTCCGGCGCCGGCGTCAGTCGGTTTGGGTCCCCGTCGTCTCGCCGGCGGGGCGGGTGTACGTGACACTGATGCGCGCACTCGAAAGCTGTGTCCGGGTAGCCGCCTCCTCGGCGGTCTCACCGGGTGCGCCGGCCTCGACGCCCAGTGACTCCTCCAGCGCGAACACGTCGAACAGCAGGGTCGTCTCCCGGCCGAGTGGCGGACAGGGAGGGGAGTACCCCGGCTCGCCGCCAGGTTGGCTGCTCTGTCTGGCCCCGCCCAGGCTGTCGACTGTTGCCGTCCGCGGGACGCCCGTAGGGACCGTCTCGGTGTCCGCCGGGAGGTTCCACAGCACCCAGAACAGCGGCTTGTTGAACACGCCAAGGTCGGCCTCGGCGACGACCGCAAGCGCCGCCGTCGAGTTCGGGGTCGACTCGACGAACAGGGGCGGTGACACCCCCTCGCCCTCGCAGGCGTGCCGGTCGGGAAGCTGCCCGTCATCGGTCAGCACGGGGCTGGAGACCGAGAGCGGCTCACCGCTGGCGACCTTGCGCTGGACACAGCCGGCTATCCCGGCAGCTCCACCGGTCGCCAGTCCGCCACCCAGTGCCGCCAGCAGCCGTCGCCGTCGCATACGCACAGGAGGGGGCCGGACGGCTCCTGTCTTTCGCTTTCCTACCGCAACCGGTCACGGAGCATCCGAATTTCCTCGAGTAGCCCGTCGACGACCTGCAGCGGCCGAAAGCCCGAGTCGGGGTTCTCGGCGGGTTCGAACCCGGCCAGATCCTCGCGGGGGACCACGACGAGGCGGCCGGTGGTCACGCGGCGGCCGTCGGCGTCGGCCACCTCCAGTAGCCGGACCATGCCGTCGCCCTCGTCCACGCCTGTCCCCACGACACGGTAGACGGCCTCGGTGTAGTCGGCGTCGACAGGGCGGTAGTGGTCGTACGGGCTCGGGTCGGGCACAGCGGTCGGTTACGGCCGGAGGCAAAAAGTCGCTCGGTGGCCGTGGGGAACCCCGGCGAACCGACTTGTGGCTGGCGCCCATACCGGAGACGATGCCAGGGAACGCCGACCTCGGGACGTTCGGCTCGGAGAGCACCGACGATACCGCGGACGTACCGGCGGGAGCAACGGTCTGTAC
>JBLGCN010000050.1:0-9393 GCA_047617405.1 Natronomonas sp. | reverse complement strand
GCACGGCCGGGGTGGCTGTGACGCCGCTCTCGGTAGCTGTCGTCTATGACCTTCTCGTTCCGGCGGTTGTCCTCACGGCCGGTGCGTGGCTGCTCGCACACCGGCCCGTGGCGTTTCCGCCGCCGCGGGTCACACCTACAGACACGGCCGTCGACAGTGCAGTGGGCGCGCGAACGGCGCTCCTGGTGGGGGCAACTGGTGCTGTCCTCGGCTGGCTCGGAGCAGCCCGGGTCGCACCGGGGTGGGCCCCGCCGCTCGTCGCCACGGGGTGGGGTGTCGGCGGCGCTCTCTGGGTGTACTTCCGTCCTGTACTGAGCGTTCACGAGCGGGTCCACACGGCCGAGCAGGCGCTCCCTGATGCACTCGCCCTGCTTGGCCGCCGGGTTGTGGCCGGTGAGGGCGTCGAGTGGGCGGTCGAGAGCGTGAGCGAGGACATCACCGGACCGCTCGGCGACGCGTTGGCGGCCGGCGCGCGCCGTCAGCGACGGCTCCAGGTCGGTATCGAGGCGGCCCTCCTCGGGGAGCACGGGGAACTCGGGCGGATGCCGAGCCGACGCCTGCGTGGGAGTTTCTCGATAGTCGTGCTCGCGGGCAGAGAGGGACGCCCCGCGGGCGAAGCACTCCTCTCGCTTGCGAACCACGTCGAGCGACTCCAGCGCGTCGAGGCGGATGCCCGTGCGGAACTCGACACCGTCTGCAACACACTCCGGAGCACGGGCAGTGTCTTTGGCCCGATGGTTGCCGGGGCAACCGTCGCGCTCGCGGCGGCGATGACCGGCGGTGAGTTCATCGGCGGGCCGGGAATGCCGTGGCTCGGCGCCGTCGTGGGCATCTATGTCCTGATACTCGGCATCCTGTTGCCCGCGCTCGCGGTTGGGCTGGAGCGTGGCTTTGACCCGGCACTCGTCGGCCACGCTGTCGGGAAGGCGCTGTGTGTGGCTGTGACTGTCTATCTCGCAAGCTACGTGCTCGCCGGCGGGGTTGCCTGAGTTTATACCCGAGGGCGGGACCACACCCCCTGTGCTGGACACGACAGCTGATACCTGGTACACATGGCTCGGGCTGGTCGCCACGAGCCTGGCAGTTGGCGGCGTCGTCGCCGGGTTGCCAACAGCCGTCCCGCCGGACGCGGCGGCCGTCGCCGCGGTCATCGACGGTATCGCGGCCAGCCCTTACAGCGAGCGCGAACACGTCACAGTCCCGGCAGACGCGATGCGACTCGACACGCACCGGCTGGCGCTCCGTTCCGACGGCGGGACTGCGCACGCGTCGTTCACGCGGGCGGTCACACCGGCCGAGAGCAGTCGACTCACGGCGGTCCTCCGGGGCACAGCACCACACAAGGCCTACCGGACAAAGGAGGCGTTTGTCGACGCGCTACGGGAAGCACGTGCCGCAGACCGGACGTGGCAGCCGGCACCGGACCGACTGACAGTCAGGCGTGTCACCTGGGGGGAGGTCGATGCGACGCTCGTCGGATAGCGGCGGGACCGAACCACTCGCGGCGCTCGTGTCCGTCGCAGTCGCCTGCGCTGCGGTGAGTCTCTATGCGGGTGTGCTCCCGGTCCCACCGTCGGCGAACCCGACGGCCGCGGCGGCCGAGCGACTGCTCGATGACGTCTATACGCGGACCGCCGAGACGGGGGTGGTCCACCCCGGTCGGCTCGGCGAGGCCCTCCGGTCGGCGGGGCAGGTGCGAGGGCAGTGGCGGGTAAACGTCAGTGTCGAGAGCGGCACCGCGAGGTGGCGGTACGGGCCGAACCCGCCCGAGGTGGCGAGCAATACCGAGAGCGTCACCCGGCGGGTGAGTGTACGACACCCACTCGGGCAGGTCCGGCCCGGCCGGCTCAGGGTGGTCGTGTGGTGAGCCGAGCGGTCAGTACCGTGGTCGACACGGTGCTTTTCCTGCTTCTGGTGTCGGCTGCCGCGGTCGTCGTGGCGGGGCCCGTTGCCGAGCCCGTGGATGCGCCGGCGGACGAGACTGCCGAGTTAGTCACGACCAGTACCGCGACCGTCGAGTACGAGTCTGGGCTGGAGCGGACAGTTCGTCAGCGTGCTCACGGAACCTACGCGGGGCTGCTTGCCCGCGCGGCAGTCGCAAACGCGACACTCGACGGCCGGCATATAGCTCCCACCGGTCCGGCGTTTGCTGCCAGCGTCCGCGAGCGGACGGCAGCCGTCCTCGGGGCGAACGTCCAGGTGTCGGCACACTGGACCCTGTACCCCCGCGCCCCGGTTACTGGTCGGGTGAGCGTCGGACCAACCCCGCCCCCGTGGGCGGACGTCCACGTCGCCCGGTTCCGTGTGCCTGTGGCGGTCCCGGCCACCGAACCCAAACAGACATACAGCGGCCTCGCCCGCGGGATAGCAGCGGCTGTGACTGAGGGGACACTCCCGGAGGACGGTGCCGAACTCCCGCTGGGTGAGGGGCCACGCCGACACAGTGTCTCCCACCGGGTCGACGTGCTCGCCGGCCCGGAGGGCGAACGCGCTCGTCAGCACGCCGGTGCGGGGGATGTGACGGCAGCCACGCGTGTGGCGACAGAGGGGCTCGCCACGGTGCTGGTGGCGGACCTCAGGCGCCAGTTCGGGTCCCCCGGGAACGCCACCGCCGCCGTCCACACCGGAACCGCGACAGTCGTCGTCAGGCGGTGGGACAGATGACCGACCGCGCAAGGGTCCCCTTCGCGTTGCTCGGCGTCTTGCTGCTGGTCGGGAGCACGACCTACGCCGGGTCGCTGTCGGGGCCGACGGTATCCGAGCCACGCGTCGCGGAGGCGATGTCGGAGTTCAGTGCCGAAACCCGGACCGCACTGATAGAGGCCGCCCGGGATGCCGCGATAGAGTCGGCGGCCAAGCCGGTGACCAGCCGTGCGACCACACCGGTCGGCCGCGCACTCGGCGCTCGGGAGACATTCCGGGACGCACTGGAGCTTCGGGTCTACACCCGGGCCCGACAGGCGCTCAATCGTCTCGGTCGACAGCAGGGTCAACTCCGTCTCTCGGCGTCCCTTCCGGTCCCCGAGACAGAGGCTGAGTTGCGCCGGGCGGTCGACCGGGTGGCGGTCGAACGGGCCGGCCCCGGCGGGACAGAGCTGCGCGTGACTGTCGAGAACGTGAGTCTGAGCGTACACCGGAACGGAGGAGCCGTCGCTCGGACGGCTGTCAGCCCGACAGTCCGGGTATCCACCCCGACACTCGCGGTCCACGACCGCGTCGGCCTGTTTGAGGAGCGCCTCAACGCCGGTCCGACCGAGCCCGGTCTCGGACGCCGACTGACCGCAAGCCTCTATGCGCTGGCCTGGACGCGGGGCTACGCCCAGTTCGCGGGGACGCCAATCGAGAATGTCATTGCCAACAGACACGTCGCGCTCGCGACCAACGAGGCGGTACTCGACATCCAGCGTGCGGTGTTCGGGGCCAGTGACCCGGTTGGGAGACGTGCACTCGGGCAAGCAACCGCACAGACTGCGATATCCGACGCGCTGAAAGGGTCGGGACACACCGGATTGAAGACACTCCAGCGCGCACGCGGCTACACCGTCGACCCGTCACCGCTGCCTGACCGGAAACGTCTGGATGAGCGCGCGCGCGAGCAAGGGCCGTCGCCGGAGGAGAATATCACCATCGGCGTCAACACGACGGCCGACCGGGCGTTTCTCTCCGTGTTCGGCCCGGACGCGAGGGTTTCACTCGCGGAGCGACTCAAGCGTCACTACGAGGTGGACGCCCGGCTGGGGGTGGATGCGTCCGTGGTCTCGGAGCGACGCACTGGGCCCGCTGTTCGCCCAGGCGAGAACTGGACACAGGTCGGCTCGGAGCGCGAGACGGATATTACCGTCAAGCGCCGTGTCGCCGACCCGCCCGAACCGGGCGGTGACTGGCACGTCCTGGCACACCACCCACGGCAGGTCCTCAAGCGAGTTACCGACCGTCACGTCTGGGTGACGCCGGAAGGGACCCGCACCACGGAGACACGGCGAGTCGTCAGGATACACGTCACAGTCCTGCTGACAGGAAACCACGCTATCGACAGTGCGTCCGGGACTGTTACCCCAGTCCACGTCCGTGGCGGGCCGCTAGACGGTCCGAATCTGGCAGCCGTTGCCGGAGAGGCGCACGAGCAACTCCTCACGGACGAGGGTGGGCCGGACGGTGTCGCCCGGCGTCTCGCCGCGGGCGACCTCGGACTGTTACAGCAACGGTCGGCAGCCATGTCAACGGAAACGACAGTCACCGGCGAGCGGCCGCCGGGGCTCGAGGCGTGGGTGTACCGCGACCTCGCGGACCTGCGCCGTCAGGTCGCGAACCTCTCGGTGACGACAAGCCGGGGTGCCGTCGGGACCTTCGGGGTGAATCCGCCGGCAAAGCTCCGGGAGCGCCTCCGGGAACGCCGGGCGGCGTTGCGTGAGCACCCGGCCGAGTACGATGGGGTCGCCGACAGGGCCCGGGTAGCGGCGCGGGTAGCGTATCTCGACCGCGTCTCTCGGTTGCTCGGGAGCCGTGCGGAGCGTCGGCGCGACAGGGCCACCGCAGTTATCGACGAGCTATCCGCGGAGCGTGAGGGTGGCCTCCACGGGCCGTACCGGAACCGGGGACGGAGTTCACCGCCCGACGGATTGGAGCTGCCAATGAGCGTCGATGCCCGTCCCTCGTATCTGACGACCGCGGCAGTCGACAGCAGGAGGCTCCCCGGACTGCGGGATGGGCGCTCCGGTCACCCGCTCGCGGTCCGGAACACGAACGTCGTATCAGCCCCCTATGCCGACGCTGTCGGGGGGATCATCGAGGCGTTCACCGGACCCGACCGCGTCTCGCTGGGCCGGGCCGCGCAGGCCCTTCGGGTGTCGGGTGCCAGCCTGATAGCCGCAAACCGGTCGAGCGAGCAACACCGGAAACTGTCCGAGCGGGTCTCCAGGTCGGTGAGCCACCTCCGGCACAGACTCGTCTTCACGCTGGAACGCGAGGGTCTCGGGAACAGGTCTGTCCGACGCTCGCTGGTCAAGGGCGCCATCGACCGGTGTGGGCGGCCCGAGGAGTGCACCCGCGCGCTGATTAACGGTTCGGCGGTGACTGCGGTCTACCGGGCAGCCGTCGACGAGTGGCCGGAACTCACCGGCCGCGAGCGCGACACGCTCCGGCTTCGACTCGCCGCTGTGGTCAGGGCCGGGCTAGACACGCCCCGTATCGGCGTCGAAAAGCCGGCAGTGAAGGAGGTGGTCGACACAGTCAGAACGGTCACCGAGGGGGAACTCCGTCGAAAGGCCGATTCGCTCTCGCAGGCGGTGAGCCAGCGGGTGGCAGGGCGACTGAAGGACGAGGTGCTCTCGACCGAGACTGCCGAGCGACTCGGCGGGGAGTTCCTCGCGAAACTCCCGACAGGCGTCCCGCTGGCCCCTGTTCCGGGGCTCTGGTACGCGACAGCGAACTTCTGGGACGTGGAGGTCCGCGGGACATACGCACAGTTCGTCGTCCGGGTACCCCGCGGTGCCCCCGACAGGCCGGGCGGGTTCAGGTACGTCCGGGACGGGGAGGCGGTACGGCTGGACGTCGACGCCGACGGTGACCGGGAACTGTTGGGGCGGGCGAGTCGGATACAGTTCAGCACGGGGACCGATGTCGCCGTCGCGGTGCCCGCCGGGCCACGTGGGGTCGCGGACGTGGACGGTCAGCGGACCGAGACCTCTGCCGGGTGGCCACGGCCAGGGTGGAAGTGACAGTCACTTGTATCCGGACAGTCTATCACGGGTATGCTCAGAGGGGAGTTCCCGTCGGCGGGCGAGCAGTCGCCGGAAACGCTCCGGGCGGCCTACGACGACTATCTGGCGACAGTTATCGACGCAGTTGGCGTCGACGCCGTCGCGGAGCGGACCGGGCTCGGCCCCGACACTCTACGCGCGGTCACGGCCGGTGAGGCCCCGGAACTGACACTGTCGGAGGCGGCGGCGGTGCTGGCGGCCGACCCCGACCGGCCGGATGCCGACACTATCGCCGCGGAGGCCCGGGATATCCTCCTGATGGGGATGACAACCGCGGTTCTCGACGTGGAGGTACTCGCCTCGGTGGTCAACGGCGAACTCGAGCCAAAGGAGATCCAGCAGAAGGTCGAGGGGCGGTTCCCCGTCACGCTCGACGAGTACGCCCTGCTCCACAGCACCATCGAGGGTTGGAAGCGATGACACGGGTCGTGGTGCTTGGCTGCGGGTACGTCGGGCTCGAACTCTGTCGCCAGCTCGACGCCGAGGTGGTTGGTGTCCGCCGGTCGGACGCGGGCATTCAGGCCATCGAGGCAGCGGGTGCGACGGCCGTGCAGGCGGACCTTACGGACGCCGACGCGCTCGAGGCGGTTCCGGACCCCGACGCGGTCATCTTCGCGGCGAGTTCGGGCGGTCGCGGGGCCGAGACAGCCCGGGAGGTGTACGTCGAGGGGCAGCGAACGGCACTCGAACACTTCGCCGAGCGCCCGGACCCACCGGGGCGGTACGTCTACACCTCGAGTACGGGCGTCTACGGCGACCACGGCGGCGACTGGGTCGACGAGACGACGACGCTGTCCCCGGTGACCGAGAAGACCGAGGTGCTCGTCGAAGCCGAAGCGGTCGCACTCGAGGGCGCATCGGAGCGGGGAATCGACGGGAGTGTGGCCCGCTTTGGTGGCCTCTACGGCCCCGACCGCTACCGTCTACAGCGGTACGTTGAGGGGCCGGTGACCGAGGGATACCTGAACATGGTCCACCGGGACGACGCCGCCGGCGCCGTCCGGTTTCTGCTCGAGGCGGACGCCGCCCGCGGGGAGGTTGTGGTAGTGGTCGACGACGAACCAGTCGAGAAGTGGGGCTTCGCGGACTGGCTGGCCGAACAGTGCGGGGAGCCTGCTCCGCCAAAGCGAACCGTCGAGGAACGTCTGGAGGGGGATGTCTCGGAGACCGCACGACGCCGGCTCACCACTAGCAAACGCTGCTCGAACGCCACGCTCCGCGGGCTGGGCTATGACTTCCGGTATCCGACCTACCGGGAGGGGTATCGGGCGGCCATCGCGGCCTGGAGCGAGGACAAATAGCATGACGGCGGCGGGAGTGACCGACACAGCCGGGAATGAGAATGTTCTTTTGACCCGGTTTAGTGTGTAATGAGCATGGGTTTGATGGTCGCCGTTCCGGACGAGGTCCGGGGTGCATTCAATACCGTCTCGTCACTGGCGGCCGACCGACCGCTGGTCGTCGCCGGAGCGGTGGTGGTACTGGCTGTGCTGCTGGCGGTCAGCGCGGTTGCGCTCCGCCGGTATCGACGCCCGACCGGCCGGCGCTTTGTGAACGTTCTCGAGGACCTCGGGGCGGTGACGGTGCTGATGCATCCGAACCCCGACCCGGACGCGATGTCCTGTGCGCTGGCGGTCAAACAGCTCGCCGAGTCCGGTGACACCGACGCGACGCTGCAGTATCCGGGCCAGATCCGCCATCAGGAGAACCGGGCCTTCGAGACCGTCCTCGACGCCGACTTCGAGCAGGTCGACAACGCCGGCGACCTCAACGACGGAGCGGTGGTGCTCGTCGACCACAACGAGCCCCGCGGGTTCTCGGGCGCCGAGGGGGTCGACCCGGCCGCGGTTGTCGACCACCACCCCGGCGGCGGCGAGGGGCGGGAGTTCACCGATGTCCGGACCGACAACGGCGCCTGTGCGAGCATCTTCGCCGAGTACTTCCGGGAGATGGGCTGGGAGCTCGGAGACCCCGGCGAGAACGGGGAGGCCACCGGGGAGCAGACGCTCCCGTCGGCCACTGCAACCGGGCTCCTCTACGGGATCCAGTCGGACACTAGCCAGCTCACCAAAGGTTGCTCGCCGTCGGAGTTCGACGGCGCACGCTATCTCTATCCAGGGGTCGACGAGGACCGGCTCGACCGGATCGCCAACCCCGAGGTCGACGCCGAGGTGCTCGATACAAAGGCGACAGCGATCACCGGTCGGGAGGTACGCAGCGCCTTTGCGGTCAGCGACGTCGGCTCGGTCTCGAACGTGGACGCGGTTCCACAGGCCGCCGACGAACTCCTCCGGCTCGAGGGTGTCACGGCCGTTGTGGTTCTCGGGGACACCGACGGCCAGATCCACCTCTCCGGCCGCTCGCGTGACGACCGGGTCCACATGGGCAAGACCCTGAGCGCAGTTGTCGAGGATGTCCCCCTGGGTGGGGCCGGTGGCCACGCCCGGATGGGTGGCGGGCAGCTATCTATTGAGCATATGAACGGGCTCGGACCGGGCGACGGGCTGACCCGCGAGGAGTTCCACGAGCGCCTGTTCGCGGCGATGAGCGGCGAGCTGTAGCGCGTCGGAGCGGCAGGCCGAAGTTGCCGGAGCGCCGACCGTCGGTATGGCGACCGCAGACGCGACCTGGGACTACCGGGACCGTCACGACGGCTTCGCGCGAACCTATTTCCGGGCGTTCGGGGACTGTGTCGTCTCCTCTATCGGGGTCGGCACATACCTCGGCGAGCCGACCGACGCCGCCGACGATGCCTACCGCGAGGCGGTCGTCGAGGCTGTCGAATCCGGTATCAATGTCATCGACACCGCGGTCAACTACCGCTGCCAACGCAGCGAGCGGACCGTCGGCGAGGCGGTCGAGGCGGCGGCTGTCGACCGCGAAGCGCTCATGGTCGCCACGAAGGGCGGGTTTCTCCCTTTCGACGGCACACAGCCCGACAATCCGGGGCAGTACGTCCGCGAGACGTATCTCGACACTGGTCTCGTCGACCCTGCGGACCTGGTCGACGGGCGGCACTGTCTCTCCCCCGGCTTCATCGACGACCAACTCGACCGCTCGCTCTCGAATCTCGGCCTCGACACGCTCGACCTGTACTACCTGCACAACCCCGAGACCCAGCTTCGGGAGCGCTCGCGAGCGGCGGTCTACGACCAACTCGAGGCCGCCTTCGAGGTCCTCGAGCGACGGGTCCAGGCCGGCGATATCCGCCACTACGGTGTCGCGACCTGGGAGGCGTTCCGGGCCGAGGAGAGCGACCCATCCTATCTCTCCCTGCCGGCAGTCGTTGAGCGGGCGCGAGCGGCCGCGGAGACGGCCGGCTCGGCAGCCACGAACCTGCGTGCGGTCCAACTCCCGTTCAACGTCCACATGGCCGACGGCTTCACCGTCGCGTCCCACGACACGCCAGAGGGTGCAAAGAGTGCGCTGTGGTTGGCGAATGACGCCGGCCTGGACGTGTTCGCGAGCGCCCCGCTCATGCAGGGCCGGCTGACCCGCGAACTGCCCAGGGACGTGGCGGAGAGACTCGACGGGGAGACCCGCGCACAGCAGGCGATCAACTTCGCGCGAAGCGCCCCCGGGGTGACGAGCGCGCTGGTCGGGACCGGCTCGCCGGCACACGTCGCCGAGAACG
>JBLGCN010000049.1:0-9426 GCA_047617405.1 Natronomonas sp. | reverse complement strand
CGGCGTTGACCTCCGCAAAGTGGGTGTGTGAGCCGACCTGGACCGGGCGGTCCCCCGTGTTGGCGATGCTCACGTCGGCCGTGTCCCGGCCCTCGTTGATCCGGACCGGTTCTTCGCCGGTCACCACCTCGCCAGGTGCCAGGTCAGTCACCGCCGACCACCCGCCCGACGCTGATTACTTAGGCACTGTCCATTTTTCATCCGTTTCAGTCCGTCTTCGTCCATCTACATGTATAAAAACGGCGAGACCGGTATAGTTCCCCCCGAAATAGACAAAACTTGCCAGCAAGCGACTCGACTTGCTGCCGGCGGCACAGCCACGTACGATGACTGTGACAGACGCCGGTGACAGCGACCCGCCGAACCGGGGGACCCGATGACCGCGACGCTCGTGGGTGCGCTGGTGACCGCCGGCGTCCTCGGGGTAACACATGCTATTGAACCGGACCACGTTGCCGGTATCTCCTCGCTGTCTAGTCGGTACGACGACGCCCGGCTGTCGGCACTGGTCGGCGTGTGTTTCAGCGCCGGCCACGTGATGCTGGTCGTCGCCTGGCTCACGCTCGCCTCCCTCGTGCTCGGGCAGCCCTCGTTTCCCGAGTCACTGACAACGCTCAGCACCCTGACGGTCACCGTCCTGTTGGCGGCATTCGGCCTGTTGCTCACCGTACAGGGGTACCGCGCCGCCGCCCGTACACACACCCGTGACGGCCACGGTGACGGTGGAGACGGCGACTATCCCCACCAACACAAGCGGGAACAGACCCACCATGACGACCACGACGGTCACCCCAGAGGTGCCGGGGCTGCCGACCCGCACCTTCATTTTCCGCTCGTGGACAGTCACAGCCACGACCACACCACACGGGCGTACCTGAAGACCGGACTGGTCGGCGCGCTGTTCACCCTCTCGCCGCCGCTCTCGATGATGGCCTTCGCGGGAACGCTGCTCTCGACATACGGTCCCGGGGTCGTCGCTCTCGCGGTGCTCGCGTACGCCGCCAGCATCACCCTCACGATGGGCGCTGTCGGCGCCGGCGTCGGAACGGCGCTCCGGCTGTTTGGGCGCAACCGGAGGGCCTCCGCGGCGGTCCGCGTCGTGACTGGTGTCGGTGTGACGGGGTTTGCAGCCGTCGTGTTCGCCGACACCCTTGCGCTGGTCTGAGCGTGCCCCCGGCTCGTGGTGTGACCGGGCGGTGCCCGGGGTTCGGCGCTCGCTCGCAGTACCGGGCGGGTCGGCCCTGCCACCGTTGTGGTCGCCTCGTACGACTGTGAGCGGAGCCGCACTGTTCGACGGCAAACGTCAGGACTGTACGAAGCTTTTTACTCACGCTACAAGTACCATTGCCGTGATCACTTGTGAAAGCGCAGTTCGGTCGTGAGTTCTCCCGAGCGGGTATCTGGAACTGGGAGCAACCCAAAATCGAGGACGAACTTCACTACGCACAGTACGCCGAACAGCAGGGGCTGGACTCGCTCTGGCAGGGTGAGTCCCGACTCGTCAGAGATGCGATGACCGTGCTGGGCGCGTACTCGCAGGTCACAGACGAGATCGACCTCGCGCCCGGTGTGACGAACTGTTACACGCGAAACGTGGCGGTGATGGCACAGACCTTCTCGACGCTGGACGAACTCTCCGGCGGCCGGATGAAACTCGGGATCGGTGCATGGTGGGACCCGCTGGCGTCGAAGGTGGGTATCGACCGCGAGAACCCGCTCCGTCGGATGTGGGAGTACTGTACGGTCACCAGACAGCTGTTGGACCTGGAAACCGTCACCTACGACGGGTCGACACTCGATGTCGAGGGGATCGAACTCGACCTCGTCCGGGGTGACGCGGAGCCACGGGACGTCCCAATCTACGTCGGCGCGACCGGCGAGACGATGCACAAGCTAACCGGCGAACTGGTGGGTAAGGGGGTCGCAGGCGGGATATTCATGAACTACCTGATCCCGCCGGAACACAACCTGAAAGGGTTGGAGAAGCTCAAAGAGGGGGTGGAAAAGCAGGGCGGAACAATGGCGGACGTCGACCGCCCGCAGCTCATCGCCGTGGCGATGGACGAGGACGCCGATGCGGCGGTTGACGCCGCTCGCGGGCTGGCGACCCAGTATATTGGTCAGCAGCCACACATCACGAAGGCCTGTGGTATCGACCCCGAGAGGGGCGAACAGATCGCGGAGGAACTCGGTGGATGGCCCGCGTCGTCGTCGGACATCGAGCGGGCGTCACAGCTGGTGTCCGACGACGTGGTCCGCAACATTGTCGCCGCGGGAACGAGGGAGGATGTCATCGAACGGATCCGTGACTACTGTGCGGCCGGCTGTACCGAACCCGTTGTCTACCCGCTAACCGACAACATGGAGGCAGTCATCGACGCGCTCGCGGACGCGAAAGCCGAGGTGTAGAGTGGCTGCAATCGCCCGTCCGTAGGACGACCGTGTTGCGGGCCTCACCGTACGCGGGGCTACGTACAACTTCAAGTTCCCCCCAACCCACCATTCACCCATGCCAGATACCCGCCCCAGTCGGTTGGCAGAGACGGCAACCGGGTGTTCAGTCACGGCAGACACGCTGCGGGAGGATATCGGCGGCGACGCACTTTATCGGTCTCTCGTCGAGGGCGAACAGCCCGAGTACATCATCCGTGGGAGTGTCTGTGACATCGACGACCTGACCGCACCGGCGTCGGAGGCCCAACGGAAGCGGAAGGTCGCGAGCCCGGACGCCGACCTGCTGACAGTCATCACCGACCGGCGGGTCATCGTGGTCGTGCCGCGGCCCGATGGGGCGGACCGTATCAGCCTGCCACTGTCGGACGTCTCGGCCGTCAGCGTCGAGCGCGCTCCGGGTGGGAACAGCCGGTTACAGATTGAGAGTGACGACACCGGCTACTACGTTGACGGGTCACAGTCGCCGCTCGAGGAGGTGGAGGCCGCACAGGCGTTTATCAGTGACCGGCAGGGTCACGGGACAACAGGGTCGGACGCCACGACACCGCTTGAGACGCTCGAACGGCTCGCAGACCTCCACGAGCGGGGCGCCATCTCTGACGAGGAGTTCGCGACAAAAAAAGCGGAGTTACTCGACCGGGTTTAGCTGTTCTCGCGGAACTCGGTGGCGACATCGTGCATCTGTTTGAATTCGACACCATCCTTCTGTAGCATGTACTGGACGAGTTCCTCAAGACGGCTCAGCCGGTGGCCCTGTCCGATGACCTGCGGGTGCATCGTGAGGATGAACACGCCGTCATCGACGTGTTCGTGCATCCAGTCGAACTGGTCGTAGTAGCGCTGAAACAGCGAGTCCTCGCTCACGTAGCCCATCCGGTGTGGGCGCGACCACGTGAATGTCAGTGCCGGCCAGTCGTCACGCTGCCAGGAGACCGGGAGTTCGACAATATCGGTCGGCTCCCCGCGGTCATAGGCGCCGTCCTCCGGGGCACTCCAGTCGCCGTACACCCAGTGTGGGCTGAAATCGGACGCCATCTTGCTCGAGTCCCACTCGATACCGACCTCGTTGAGGATCTCGAGGGTGTTCTCCGAGTAGTCCCAGGCAGGCGACCGGTAGCCGTCCGGCCGCTCGCCGGTCAGGTCGACAATCGACTCGACCGCCCGGTTGACGTCGGCTTTCTCGTCTTCCTTTGTCTCGTAGGTAGCCGGGCCGGTGTGGCTCCAGCCGTGGTGTTGGATGTCGTAGCCGCGGTCGTGCACCTCACCACAGATCTCGGGAAAACTGTCGATCGTGTGGCCGGGAACGAACCAGGTCGCCGGAATTTCGTACTTGTCGTGCAGGTCAAGTAGCCGCGGTGCACCCGTGTTCGCGCCGTACACGCCGCGGGAGTGACGGGTTGGCATATCCCACGAGTCGTACGACCAGAGCCAGGTCGATACAGCGTCGAAGTCGTATGAGAGGCATACTGTCGATGTCATACGCTACTGCTGTTTGACTACCGCCTACTAAACTTTGCTGAATATCCTATGACACGTCACGGATGTCGCCGATCATTCGCCCAGAATATCGGTCTCGAGGTCGATGCCCTCGACCACACTCGTTCGGTCGAGCATGACCGCGTCAGCCGGTGTCCAACCCACCGTCACCTCCTCGCCTTTGCGCACCGAGACAGCCTCCCAGCTTCGCAACTGGAGTTCTGCCGCCGGAGCCGACAGCGGCGAGAGAACCACCTGCGCTCCCTTGCCCGGGCGGGTGATAACGTCCTCGACACGACATCTGACAGTATTCCGGACACCGTCTTCGAGTGTGAGATGCTGCGGCCGTACCGAGAAGGCCAGTTCGGTACCGACGACCTCGCTCGGCTCGGAGTCGAGGTTGTCCGTCCGCGTCTCGAACTGGTCTATGTCGGTCTCGACTCGTGCCACCGACCCGTCCTCGCTGGTACTCTCGACGGTCCCGCGAAGAATGTTGGAGTCGCCGACGAACGTGGCGACAAAGGCCGTCTCCGGCGCGTTGTACACCGCGTCGACCGGGTCGGACTGTTCGACGTTCCCGTCGTTCATCACGACAACCTGGTCGGCAAGCCGCATTGCCTGTGTCTGGTCGTGGGTGACGTAGACAAAGGTAGTGTCGAACTCGCGGTGGACCTCCAGAAGTTCTCGCTCCATTCGCTTCTGGAGCTTGTAGTCCATATCCCCGAGTGGCTCGTCCAACAACAGCAGCTTCGGCTCCAGCACGAGACTCCTCGCCAGGGCGACACGCTGTTTCTGCCCGGCGGACAGGTCGCCGGGGTCGCGTCCGGCAGCTCCGGATAGCTGCATCGTCTCCATGACCGTGCTCACGCGCTGGTCGGCCTCTCGCTCCGGGAGGTCGAGTCGCTTGAGTCCGTACCGGACGTTCTCCTCCACGGTGAGATGCGGGAACAGCTGGAAGTCCTGGAAGACGAGCCCGATATCCCGGTCGTAGGTTTCGGTTTCGGTGATATCCGTGCCGTCGAGGGTGATTGTCCCCTCCGTTGCCTCGACCTTCCCGACCAGCGAGTGTAGCGTCGTCGATTTCCCACACCCGCTCGGGCCGATGATCACACAGAAGTTCCCCGCCTTCACGCTGAAGTCGATGTCGTCGACGGCGAGTGTCCCGTCCGGATATATCTTCGTCAGCCCGGACACATCGAGCACCGTCTCCCGGGCTGCTGTCTCCTCACCTGCGGCATCCGCCTCTGTCTGCTCTGCTGTGGCCCCAACCGGCTCCTCGGTCCGTGGCTCTGTGTCAGACATCGGTCACACCCTCATGAGGTCGTCGACAGTAACCGTCGGAGCCGAGCTGACCGTCTCGAAACAGAGGGTGTCGGCCCGGTCCCACCCGACCGGTACTGTGGCTCCGAGGTCCGCCTCTGTCACCGCCGGTGTCCCGCGGCTGACCGCCTGCAACACGTAGTCGAGGCCGTCGAGTTCGAACGCGTACTCGGTCTCCTCGCCCATGTAGGTCCAGTCGATAAGCCGGGCGCTGAAGACGTTGTCATGGTCCTCGGCGGCGCTGTCGAACGCGACGCTCTCCGGCCGGACCATCGCCAGCGCGCGCCGGTCATCGGCCGGGTGTCCACCCTGGACGGTCGCTGCCATCCGGCCGATACCCGTCTCGACATTGACCCCTTCTTTGGCCTCGTTGTCGGCCGTTACCGCTCCGACAAACGGGTTCGAGTCGCCGACGAACCGGCCGACGAAGGCCGATGCCGGTCTGTAATAGACCTCCTCGGGTGTGCCGATCTGCTCGACCCGGCCACGGTTGAGTACAACCAGCTTGTCCGCCAGCTTGAGCGCTTGGTCTTGGTTGTGTGTGACGTACAGGAAGCTGCTGTTCATCTCCGCGTGGATGTCCCGCATCTCGAGTTCCATCCGCTTCTGGAGCTTGTAGTCTAGGTCGGCAAGCGGGTCGTCGAGCAACAGGATGTCGGTCTGTCTCACTAGCTGACGGGCGAGCTCTACGCGCTGTTGTTGCCCGCCGCTCAGCTCTGTTGGCAAACTCTCGCGCGTGTCCGGGATGGCAAGCAACTCAAGCATCTCGTCGATCCGGCGGTTGACCTCCGCCTGGTCGTGGTCGGCGTCCTGCTGTTTGAGACCGAAGGCGACGTTCTCCCTGACGGTCATGTGCGGGAATAGGGTGTCCTCGAACTCCTGGAAGACGTATCCGAGGTTTCGGCTGCGCACCGGGACCGTCTCCGTCGACTCCCCGTTGAGCCTGACCGTTCCGGCGTCGTGTTCGACGAGTCCGGCGATACACCCGAGCAGGGTGCTCTTCCCGCTCCCACTTGGCCCCATCACGACACAGAACTCACCCGTCTCAACCGCGAACGAGACCTCCTGAAGAACGGTCTCGTCTGCGTAGGACTTCGAGAGGCTGTCTACAGCGATCGCCGCCGTGGAACTCATTGAAGTATATGGGCTGACGGCAAGTATTAGGCGTTGTGGTCCCCCTAATCATTGCGCCCCCGGGCCGGCCGGACGGCCCGGACCGACAGCCGACTCACTGTGCGGTCCACCCACCGTCGACGCTGAGCACGTGCCCGGTGACAAAATCACTCTGTTCGCTGGCAAGAAACACCGCGGCGTCGGCGACATCCTCCGGGTCGCCGAACCGTGGCCACGGCGTTCGACGCTCCCAGTCGGCGAGCAACTCGGGGTCGTTTGCCCGCCACTCCGCGTTCTGTGCGGTCTTGATGATGCCCGGTGCGAGCGCGTTCACGTTTATTTCGTCCTCGGCGTAGTCAAGCGCCATCCCCCGGGTCAGATTCGAGACACCGCCTTTCGACGCGCAGTACGCCGCACTCCTTGCGTCCCCGACCAGCCCGAGGATCGACGACAGATTGATGATCTTCGGGTTCGCGCTGTCGCGTAGCTCCGGCACCGCGGTCTTGCTACAGAGGAACACCCCCCGGAGGTTGACGTCGTGGACCTCGTCGAACGCCTCTGTCGGGGTCTCGTGTGCCTCGTACTGGTAGTAGACCCCGGCGTTGTTGACCAGAATGTCGAGCCCCCCAAACTCGGTCACGGCCGTCTCGACGGCCGCCTGAACGTCTTCCTCATCGGTGATATCCGTCTCGACGTACCGGCTCTCGGCGCCGGCATCGTCGAGTTTCCCGAGGACGGAGCGCTCCTCGTCGAGTTTCGGCTCGCGTCGAATGTCGGCAACGACGACACTGGCACCCTCGCGGCCGAACGCTGCCGCAATCGCGTTTCCGATCCCCGAACTCGCCCCGGTGACGAGCGCGACCCGGTCTGACAGGCGGTTCATACGGGTACACAGGAGAGGTCTGACATAAATCTCTCCCGGAGTCGGTATCAGAACCGCTCGGCGACTGCCGCCGGACTCGCGTGCCCGGCTGCACAGAGAAACGCCAGTTTGAGCCGGGCCTTGTGTGCCGGGAGGGCCCCGGCCTGCACGGCACCGTGGTCGACCAGTGTCTGGCCGCCGCCGCCCGTTCCGTACACCGGGGCCGTCGACCCACCCTGACACCGCGACGCTACGACCACCGGGACACCCGCCCGCACAGCGTCGGCGACGGCGTCTCCGATTGCGGCAGTCGCGTTGCCCAGGCCGGTTCCCTCGACGACGACCCCGTCGACCCCCGCGTTCAGCGCGGCGTCAACCCCCCGTCGTCCGACACCGGCAGCCGACTTGACAATCGCCACGTCGGCGTCGGTCCGGTCAACGGGCAGGGCGTCGCTGTGACTGCCCGGCGGCCGATGGAGCCGCACACCCTCACGGGAGAACGATGCCACCGGTCCCGTGTCGGGGGAGACAAAGGTCCCGAGCGCGCTGGTGTGTCCTTTCGTAACATCGTAGGCGGCGTGGAGTTCGGAATCAAAGGCGACGTAGACGCCACCCTCCCCCCGGAGCCGCTCGTGACTCGCTGCCCGGACGGCGGCCAGGAGATTCGCCGCGCCGTCGGCGCTGTGCTCGTCGGGGCGGCGCTGTGCGCCGGTGAACACCACCGGCGGTGTGAGTTCCCGCGTCAGGTCAAGTGCGTACGCCGACTCCTCCATCGTGTCGGTCCCGTGTGTAACGACGACGCCGTCGGCGCCCGCGTCGGCAGCCTCGGTGGCTGCGTCCCCGATGGCCGTGATCCCGTCCAGGCTCATGTCGAAGCTCGGGACCTGTGTGACCGCCCGTACCGAGACATCCCCGTACGCCGAAACCGCCGGCACCGCCTCGACCAACTCGGCCCCCTCCTTCGAGGGCGACGCCGCGCCGCTGTCACTGTCTTTTGTGCTCGCGATTGTACCGCCGGTGCTCAGGACCGTGATGTTGGGCGCCATACTCGTCCTATCCTCCATAACCGGCTACGGCTAAGTATTGCGACTCGTGTCACCCGAACCCGCCACTCAGGAATACAAAATATCTAGTACCCTCCAGTAGTTATATATATACAAACTACAAACGGAAACCTGTCACGATGACAGACGACCAATTGTCACGTCGGCGATTTGTAAAATATGCAGGCGTAACCGGTGCCGCAGCCGCGATGGCTGGCTGTGCCGGCGGCGATGATGGAGGCGGAGACGGAGGTGGGGGCGGCAGCGGCGACGACACGCTTGAGGACGGTTCCCGGCCTCTCTCGTGGATCGGGCCGGCGTGGGCGGTCCGCGACCAGCAGGCGTCGCTGTTTACGGACCTCACAGGGATTGACGTCGACATCACGAACGCGACGATCCCGACAACCCAACAGCGCATCCTCGGCGGGGAAGCCGAGAGTTTCGACGCGATGTCTGTGGACACAGCCGGGTCGGGCGCCATGACAATCGACAACGACGCGACCCTTTCGGTCCCGACCGATGCTCTGGACGGGTGGAATCCGGACGTCATCTCCGACCTGTTCACCAGCCCCGGCGACCGGCTCAGCCAGCTCGGCGCGCAGACCGACACGATTCTGGAGCAGCTCTGGGAGGACGAGGAAAAGACCGAGCTGCGGTTCCCGCCACACGTCTACAACTTCGATGCCGTCGGATACAACCCGGAGTTTGTCGATGAGGCGACCTTGTGGAGTGACCTCTTCGACGACCAGTACGAGGGACAGGTTTGCATGGGCGAGACCGCCGCAATCACTATTCCCGAGGCGCTGATGCACCTGCTCGACAGCGAGATGCTCGACGGCGAGATCGGCGACCTGAACAATCCGAGCCAGGACCAGCTTGACGCGGCAATCGACTTCCTGACCGAGCAGAAACAGGCCGGCCAGTTCGTCTCGACGTGGTCGGCATACGGCGAGTCAGTCAATCTGGTGGCCTCCGAGGAGGCGATCATCGGCGACCTCTGGCAGCCTGCGGCGCTCGACACCCGGCGTGCGGGCACCCCGGTCACCTACGCGACGATGGAGACGGGGCGAAACGGGTTCCAGGGGTACCGCTACTGGTACGGCGGTATCACTCCGACGAACCCCGGCGCGCTGGACCGCAACAACGTGGCCGAGGTGC
>JBLGCN010000048.1:0-9428 GCA_047617405.1 Natronomonas sp. | reverse complement strand
ACGCAGCGTCCGGATAAAGGACTGGGCGCCGCCGACCGAGCCGACGAGTGTGAGCGCGGCGGTCGGGTGGATCTGCTCGACCTTCTGGACGTTCTTGTTAGAGACGAACCGCCCCCCGAGCGAGGCGCGCATGTCCGTCGCCACGACGACACCGTCGTCAACGGCGATGCCGATAGTGGTTGTCCCAGTCTTGTTAACCGTCCCGTCGTCTCGCTCACGGTCGCCCTCATACGTGGGTAGCGACTCCAGTTCGGGCTCGTAGGGGCCGTGGTCGAACTTTGCCGCGGCGGGGTGACGCGGCGGTGTGATATCGTTGTCTTGCATTATTGACGTTAGCGGCGGCAGCGTGTAATAACCTTCGGAAACGCGGGAACCGGGGGCGTCCGGGCGCTCAGGTGGCCCGCTCGTAGGCCGACCCCAGCCGGCTGACGACGCGGTGGACCGGCAGTTCGAAGCCAAACTGGCGGGTCAACACCGCAAGTGGGAACAGCATGATGCCGGCGAACAGACTCAGCTGGTACAGCACGAACAGCACTGCAGTGTACGGGCGGGATGCCATCGGTATATATTATGTTCAGCCGCTGTTTGTATATAAGTATACCGGGCAGTGTGACGAGCCGATAGGCGCGCTGTCTTGCGGTTTGGGCGAGCCGGTCGGGGACCGGCCCGCCAGGGCGGCCTGAGTAGACGGTCGTGTAATCGAGTGAGAGGCGACTGGCGGTGGTTGCATAACTTATGGGTGCTATCGGGGTGACATGCGCATCGTAGATGGGTGTGGCAGGCGCCCGGCGCAGACGGCCGGAATCCAAAAGAGACGTGTAGGTGGCCGAGCGACAGTTGAGTATGAACTACACGGTCGTGCTGGAGGCCGCCTGGCTGGTCCACGACGTGCCGGACATCGATGATGCCATCGGCGTGGCCGTCAGCGAAGCCGGGAAGCGGCTCAACGAGAAGGAGATGGACTACGTGGAGGTCGAGGTCGGCTTCACCGACTGCCCGGCCTGCGGGGAGCCTTTTGACTCCGCGTTTGTCGCCGCCGACACTGCCCTGGTGGGGCTGGTCCTGGAGATGGACGTTTTCAACGCCGAGAGCGAGGAACACGCCCAGCGCATCGCCAAAAGCGACATCGGCGGCGCGCTCCGGGACGTCCCGCTGAAGATTGTCGACACCGTCGAAACCGGCGAGGAGTAACCTGGCCGCCACGCACAGGGCGGGTCGGTGGGTTTTTATATTACTGTCGTGCATCTACGTGTATGGAACTCCCGACGCCGGAGGACCTCCGGGAGCGCCGGACCGAGTTGGAGTTGACCCAGAGCGAACTCGCCGAGCGGGCCGACGTCTCACAGCCGCTTATCGCCCGCATCGAAGGGGGCGACGTCGACCCGCGGCTCTCGACACTCCGGCGGATCGTCGACGCCCTCGGGGAGGCGGAGGGTGGGGTCCGCAGGGCGCGGGACCTGATGCACTCGCCGGTCGTCAGCGTCGCCCCCGACGACTCCGTCCACGAGACCACCGGGGTGATGAACGAGAAAGGGTACTCACAGGTCCCGGTGGTTCGTGAGGGGACCCCCCAGGGGCTGATCGGCACCTCCGACATCCGCCAGCGCCCGGAGGAGAACGTCGGTGACCTCCCCGTCGCCGAGGTGATGGGCGAGTCGATGACCGCGGTCGAACCCGACGCCGCGCTTGACGCCGTCGACAGCCACCTCGACCACAACGACGCCGTCCTCGTCGTCGAGGACGGCGAGACTGTCGGGATCATCACCGAAGCCGACGTCGCACGCCACATCTCCTGACCGCGCGGCCACAGCACGGGAGCCAGTAGACGGTGGGTGGCCTACACGGGGAGAGAGAACTCGTGGTCGTGGACCCCACCATCCTCGCCGCGCCCGAGCGCGACCAACCGGTCCGGCGTCTCGACCAGCACCGCCTCGCCGCCGTCGGTGTCGACGTTGTTTCGGATCACGTTCTCGCAGACGACCGCTCCCTCCCGGGTGGGATTGTCGTGGCGCGTATGACCGACGACCTGGGGCGGGGCGGTCCCCGGCAGGTGGCTGAAATCCAGCCACGCCACACCCGCCCCGGGGCCGCGCCCGGTCCGCCCACCCAGTCCGAAGATGTCGGGGTAGGCCTCGATGGCGGCCAACTGCGCGTCACGGTCCTCGGCCGTCCCGATGGCCGCCTCGAGACCGGGCGCGGCGGCGACTAGCTGGTCGTTTAGTGCCCCCGCGTCGTACGGGTCGGGCCGGCCGGCGTGGGCGTAGGTGACACGGTGACCACGGTACGCGGCGACGATATGGCCCGCGCGGACCCGGTCGATAAGCGCCCGTCGCTCGGCCGGTGACCGGCTCCCCGAGTACCATCTCCCCCAGCCAAACCGGTCGGGTGTGAGCATCCCCATCTCGTGGTTGCCGAGGGTCACCCGGACCCGCTCCGGACCAGCCTGTGCGACGAGACGGGCAACCGTCGCCATGACGCGGTCGCTGTCGGGGCCCCGGTCGACGAGGTCACCGTTGAACACTAGCACGTAGTCGTTACCGGCCCACCCGAGCCGCCCGTCCGGTCCAACCTCGACGACCGGGTCGTAGTCGGGGTGTTCCGACAGTGTCAGGAGTGCGCTACGGGCCGCCCCGAGGTAGCCGTGGATATCACTGATACTGACGACTGTTGGCGTCCCCGGAAGTCCGCTGACGCCGTCCCTTGCGGGGCCGCCGACGGTCTCGGCCGATTCCGTGTTCTCCAGCACGCGTAGTCACACTCAGAGTGGCAGACCGCGCTCTGCCACGACTCTATCATAGCCAGGGCAGCCGCTCACAAAAGCGTACCCCCGGCACCGGCAACCGGTGAGGGCAGGTCAGCAAAGCGAGAGTCCACGGACATCGACGACACCGTCGTTGTCGGATGTCTCGACAGCCCCGACCACCCGCGCCGCACTGTCCGCGGCAGCCAGGGCTTCCGCCTCGGCCGGGGGGACGGCGGCTACAAAGCCCGTGCCCATATTGAACGTGCGGTGCATCTCCGGGTCGCTCACGTCGCCTTCGGCCTGCACGAACCCGAAGATAGGCTGGGCGTCAAACGGGTCGGTCACCTCGTAGCGGTGGGCACCCATCCGCGTCAGGTTCGTCCAGCCGCCGCCGGTGAGGTGTGCGGCCGCGCGGGCGTTATGTGCCCGTAAGGGCTCGAGCAGGTCGGTGTAGAGACGGGTCGGCTCTAGCAACTCCCGGCCGATTGTCCGGTCGGGGTCCGGCGGGAACGGGTCGGTGTAAGTGTGTGCGCGGGTGACCGCCTCGCGGGCCAGCGTCAGCCCGTTGGCGTGGATTCCGGACGAGGGCCACCCGACCAGCGCGTCGCCGGGGTCGGCCGTGCCGGGAAGAAGGCCGCCGTCCGGCGCCAGCCCGGCGGCGGTCCCGGCGATATCCAGCCCGTCGACGATATCCGGGAGGACTGCGGTCTCGCCCCCGACCAGCGCGACGTCGGCGCGCTCGGCCCCGCGGGCGAGCCCCGCCCCGAGCTGTGCGGCGGTGTCGTCGTCGGGTTCGTCGACGGCGAGATAGTCGACAAAGGCGACCGGCCGCACCCCTTGGGCGACCAAGTCGTTGACGTTCATCGCGATACAGTCGACCCCGACCGTCGAGTAGTCGTCAACCGCCTCGGCGACCAGTAGCTTCGTCCCGACCCCGTCGGTCGCCAGGGCGAGATACTGGTCGCCGATATCCACGAGGCCGGCGTAGTCACCCTCGAACTCCCCGACCGCACCAACCAGTGCCGCGGTAGCCGCTTCGCTGTCGGCGATGTCGACACCCGCCTCCGCGTAGGTCAGACGCTCCTGGTCTCCCGTCTCCTCCCCGGTCGTGCTGTCCGTGTCCTCGGTGCCGCCGTCCGCACGGACCGGGGGTGGCCCACCTGCCTCGCCGGAGGTGTCATCACTCATACGCGAGGGGAGCAACCACCGAATAAAAAGTCCGTCGAGTCGTCGACCCGGGTTAGAAGCCACCTGTGGGCGCGGTCATCGACGTGACCCCGGCCCCGGCCATCCCGGAGCTCTGGTTCGCCTGCTGGAGCAGGGTCATAGTGTCACCCTCGACGGTGATGACGACGGCGTCGTCGTTCTGTTCGCCGTCGACACTGTTGATCCCCTCCTGCTGTTCGACCTGTGAGCTGAACCCGCTAACCAGGTCAGCCAGCCCGGTGTCGCCGGCGGCCTGGGAGCTCTCGTAGGCGATCACGGCGGTGAATGTCGTCGTCTCCCCTTCGAGGGCCATCCCGACGCCACCGGCACGCATCCCCTCGACGTAGGTCTGGGTCTGGGACTCTGCCGTACTCGAGAACTGGTCGATCAGCTCCGGGTCGCCGACGCCACCAAAGCTTGCGGTCGCGTCACCGATATTGTCCGCCAGGGTCGTCGCGTACTCGCTGCTCCCCTGAAGAAGGTCGGCGTCGCCGTTGTTGGCGTCGATAGCCGTCTCCACGGCGTCCTGTCCCGAGGAGCTCGTCGACGTGCCCGAGGCAAAGGCAAACCCTGCGACGAGCGCCCCGTCGCTGACTCCGACTGTTGCCGAACCCGAGGCGTCCGAGCCAACCTGCTCGCTGACCTCGGAGCTCTCGTAGAGGGTATAGCCCTCGTACTCGCCGACCTGGGTCGTGTCCTCCTGGCTCTCGACCTCCTCAGTGACCGTGCTCTGGTCGAAGGAGCCGGCGACCGCGACCGACCCGGCGCCGCTGCCGGAGCCGTCCATCATCGAGACGGTCCCGCCGCCGACACCGGAGAGGTAGTCGATGTCCTCGGGGTTGACCGGCGTACTGGAGTCAGTCTGTTCGAGACTGTTGCGCGTGTCCTCCGGGAAGAACTCCCGGTTCTCGTAGATGGTGGCGTAGTCCATCAGCCCGAAGAAGGTGTTTGGCGCGTCACCCAGCAGTGCCGGGTCGTACTGCCAGCTCTCGGGGCCGGAACTCCCGGAGCCGCCGTCGCCACCGAGCAGCCCGCCAGAACAGCCCGCAAGTCCGGTGGAACCAATCAGCGCAGCAACGCCGCTCGCTCTCAGGAGGGTACGTCTGTCCGTGTCCATATCCGTATTTATTAACGACGTTATAAATACCTTCTCTCTCCTCGTCACTGAAACCGGACCACGGGACCGGGATCCGCGCTGTTGGCCGCCGGTACGGCGCCCGTGTCTGTCGGCGCCGGCACACCCGCACACGGCGCCAGCACGCCCGCGACAGGGGGTTTCACACCGGCAACAGCGGGCCGAGCAGGACGACCGCCGCCGCGCCGGCCGTGAGCGCGAAGACAACGGCAAAGACGGGCAGACTCCAGTCGAGTACGGTTCGGCCGTCGAGGGGGCCAACGGGAAGCATATTGAACCCCGCGAGCAGGAGGTTGACGATGAAGCCAAGCTCCCCGAGGGCGGCGAGCGAGTCGCCGGCGAGGGCCGAGACGCCCAGAAAGCCAACGGCAAGGAGGGCGTTGACCGCGGGGCCGGCGAGTGCGATGAGGCCGTTCTCTCGGGGGGTGATCCGGCCACGGTGGTAGACTGCGCCCGGGGCGGCAAAGAGAAAGCCCGCCAGCGCGGAGACGACCGCTAGCCCGAGCATACTGTAGTCGGCCCGGAACTCCGCGACCTGGTTGAACCGGACCGCGACCACCTTGTGGGCGAGTTCGTGCAGCAGGAACCCGGTGCCGACGACGACCAGACTCTCGACGGCGATACGGGCGAGCGCCTCCGGCCTGAGAAAGCCGGCGAGCAACTCAGGGAGCAGACGGCGGTTGAAAAAGAGCGCGAATGCGACCGTCAGTGCGAGCCAGGCGGCGGCAAAGTCCCGGAGTTCCTGCCGTGAGAAGCAGACCCCGGTCACGTCAGCGCCCCCCAGACAGCCTCGGCGCTGCGCTGGGCCCCTTCGACCATCAGCCCGGCCAGCGCGTCAAGCCCGCCGATATCGGCCGAGAGGTACGGGAGGAGGACAGTGGCAAAGAGGACACTCGCCACGAGACTCCCGATGTTTGTCATCGCGACGACGAGGATGAGCCGGAAGAGGGGGACCTCTCGCATCGACTGGAACAGGTCGCCGAGGGGTTTGTTATCGTCGGCGAGCATGTCGTTGAGCCGGCCGATATCGCCGACGCTGATGTCCAGATACCGGAGTTCGACGTAGCCGGCGAACCAGCCCGGTGCGAGCAGCGGGTTGACGCTCGTGAGCCACGCGACCGCCCCGCCGGCGGCCGCGCTCGGCCAGTGAGCGCCCGCGGCCAGCGCCAGCCCCGCGGCGACGACCCCGTTGACCAGAAACCACACCCCAAAGAGGGTGAGGAGATACCCCTGGCGCACGCCGGCGATGGCGAGCAGGATGAAAAAGGCCAGAAAGCCAAGCGTGAACAGCGAGCCGACGGCGGTGTAGAGGACGCTCTTCCACCGTGAGGAGGACGGTTCCCCGGTCAGCGACGCCGCCGGCGGCAGGCTCTCCGGGTTCGCGAGATACCCCTCGACCCCCTCACGGTGGCCCGCCCCGACGACGGCCACCACACGGTAGCCGGCCTCCCGCAGCGCAACCAGCCGGTGGGCGATGTAGGCGTCCCGTTCGTCGATCAGCGCCGTTGCCCCGCCCGGCGAGAACCGGCGGAACTCCTCCATCATCGCCGACACGACGTCGGTGTCGGTCAGCTCACTCATCTCTAGCTCGGCGTAGTCCTCGTCCGTGTCGGCAAGCGCCGAGAGGACGAGGACCAGCGGGACCCCGACGACGGTCGCGACGACCCCGGCGACCACCAGCAGGTCGAGGGCGAACGCGACCAGTCCGACCAGCCCCCCGACCACCGGGACGCCGACACGCAACGGCGGGACGACGAACGGGCCGGCCAGGATCTCCGCCGGGAGCGCCAGGAAGCTGCCGAACGCGAACCCGGCCCCGAGTCCGGCAGTGACCGGGCCGGCCGTCCCCACCAGCAGCGTCGCAAAGAGCGCAACCTTCTCGCGGAGGCGCAGCCGCGACCAGAACCGCCGGACGGTCACCTGGATGTCACGGTCGACGAGTGCAACCCCCAGTCCCAACCGCTCGGCGGTGTCGACGGCCGCCATCATGTCGGCGCCGGGCTCGACGTCGAACCGCTCACCCAGTTTCGCCTGAACGTACGAGAGCAGCCAGTAGGCGATGAACTGGAAGACGGTCCGGCCGCGGATGAGGTCCTCGGGGTCGATGTCATCGGGCTCACCCCCCTGCAGCCGGCGGTACCGGGACTCGTCGAGTTCCACGGCGACGACATCCGGCCGCTCGCGTTCGAGGGTTTCCTCGACCTCTTGGACGCTCTCCTCGGAGACGTGGGCGGTGCCGACGACGGTGACCGACCCCTCCGCCCGGTCACCGGGTGGCTGCATCGGCGACGTGGGGTCGACGACGTTGACGTCACCAGGGGGTTCGTCGGCCCCGGGGTTCGCGCCGCCGGCCGACCCCGTCGGGGGGTCCTCGGCCGGGTCACCACCCGGCCCGCTCTCTGTCATTGTCCGGGGTAGCGGGGCGGCGGGTTTACGCGTAACGGCATCGGCCGAGCGCCGAAGGGACTTAATCGTGGCCGCCCTGGTCAGAGTATGCCTCTCGACATCGCGGTACCCGACCCGCCGGAACTGGAGGCGATGGACCCAAGCGAGTACGAGGACGCCGAGGTCGTCGGCGACACCGACTATCGCCGCGAGGAGATCGAGTCCTTTCTCCGTGAAGGGGCGTGGGCGGCGGCCTTCGACGAGTGGGCCGCCGACAGCAGTATGACCGAGGAGGACTTCGCAATCGTGCGCGACCTGGACCTGCTCGAGCGGTTTGACTTCTTCTGGGACTCCCACGCCGACCGTGTCGGCTACCACGCCCCTGGGCTGCCGGAGGACTGGAAGGAACGGGGGATCCACCCCGAGATCGACTCCTGGGGGACCGTCTCCGCGATCAACGCAGGGCTGACCGAACTCGGACAGGTGGTGTGTGAGGTGCTCAAAGCCGAGTATATCGACTGGGAGACCGACTACGAGGCCCCCGACGACCTGCCGGACTTCTGACGCGGTGGGCGCTGTGTGTGTCGGTCCGGCCCTGTCCGCCGACCCCGCAGGCCGGACGCGCCCCAAAGTGCTTTTGCACGGGGTCGCCGTGTCCGTGGTATGGGTCTTGAGGAGTTGACCGACGATATCGAGTCGACGTACGGCGACCTCGGCGAGGAGCTACCGGTCGACCTGGACCGCGAGACACGCAACGAGTTGGCGATGCTCGTCGCCGCCACCGAACCCGAGGAGCCCGACGAGTTGGTCCGACGGGCGGTCCACATGCTCTTTCAGACCACCGTCGAGACCGGGACACTCGACTTCCACCTCCGGAGCGGCTACGACGTGACATATGACGAGTATCTCTCCGGCATGGCATTCGACGAGATGGGACCGAGCTTTCCACAGCAACAGCAAAACGACGACCGCCGCTACCAGTTCTGATACTGTCGGCTGTCCGTGCGTGGAGATACCCGGCGCCCCGGGGTGCCGATTGCTCCCGTGATGGGGCAGGCGACAGTATGAGCCCGTCGGCACACACCCGGCCCGCTGACCTACTCCAGACGGTGTCCGTCCCGCGGACAGTACTCGTGACGACGGTCAGTGGTCCGGTAGTCACAGACCGGACACTCCCGGACTGCCGGCCCCTCGTCCTCGCGCTCGCGCCCAGCCCGAAACAGGAAGGGGACAAACGGGACGAGAAAGAGCAGTAACAGTGTGTCGAAGACAACCCAGACGAGGACGCTGACGAGCAGGCTCGCGGCGACCCCAACGGCGGCGGTGAGTACTCTGCTGTCCATCGCCAAACGCACAGGCGCGGGTCAGTAGGCGCCGTGTCTACAGGTCGACGTACTGGTCTTCCCACTCGCGGCGGGCCTCGATCTCGCGGTCTCCGCGACGCGTCAGGCTATAAAAGTTTGTCCGACGGTCCCGTTGCCCCTTCTCGACGAGGCCTTTTTCGACCAGAGTATCGAGGTTGGGGTAGAGTCGCCCGTGGTGGATCTCCTTCTCGTAGTACTCCTCGAGTTCGTCCTTGATCGCGAGCCCGTGCGGTTCCTCTTTGCCGGCGATGACGTACAGGAGGTCGCGCTGGAAGCCTGTCAGGTCGTACATCGATGTGTTCTACGTAGCTATTTGTGTCTGATTATCTTAAATATGGCGTCGTAAATACGTAATCAAACCGTCATCGGGCATGAGCGGGGGAGTGACGGGTACCGTCGAGGTGCGACACAGGAGCCTGGTTAACGGGTACTGTGTGTCGAATACGACGGGGTCAGCGGAGCTTCGGCGGCGGTTGGGGATAGCCACCGCGGATGACAGGTGGCCGTCGGTGTCGGGGATGTGATGTGAACGGATAAGCGTAGCCGGAGAGACCGGTCAGTGCGGTTAACTGGTCACGCTATGTGGGTGGTCTCC
>JBLGCN010000047.1:0-9579 GCA_047617405.1 Natronomonas sp. | reverse complement strand
AGTCGCCTCGTCCACCCGGTCGACCTTGTTCAGGACGGTGACGATCGGCGCCTCGTTGCGCTCGTAGAGGGTGTCGTGGCTCGTGACGAGCTTCTCGCGCATCTCCTCGACGGGTTCGGTGACGTCGACGACCAGCAGGACGAGGTCCGCCCGGTAGACGGCATCGAGCGTCGACTTGAACGACTCGACGAGCCAGTGCGGGAGGTCGGAGATGAACCCGACCGTGTCCGTCACGAGCACGTCCCGGCGGTCCATATCGGCCCGGCGGGTGGTTGTCCCGAGGGTGGTGAACAGCCGGTTCTCGGAGGCGGCGGTCGTGTCCAGGTCCGGGTGTAGCTGTTCGTTCTCGTCGACAGCTAGGTCCGCGGCCAGCCGGCGCAACAGCGTCGACTTGCCGGCGTTGGTGTAGCCGGCCAGCGCAACCAGGTCAAAGCCGGATTCGCGGCGCTGCTCGCGCCGGTGCTGGTCGGTCTGCTCGATGTTCCCGAGTTCGTCGCGGATCCGGGAGATACGGGCTTTGATGTCCCGCTCGCGGCTCTCGTCGTACTCCCCGAGCCCCATGAACCCCGGGCGCTCGTCACGCTTGGCGAGGCTTGCTTTTGCCTCCGCCCGCGGGAGTTCGTAGCGAAGCTCGGCGAGTTCGACCTGGAGTTGGGCCTTGCGGGTCTGGGCCCGCTGGCCGAAGATCTCGAGGATGAGTCGGAAACGGTCGACAGCCTTGACCCCCTCGGGGAGCTTGTTGCCCATGTTGAACGTCTGGTAGGGGCCAAGCTCGTTATCGACCACGAGCACCGTCGCGTCGCTTGCGACGACGGCCCTGGCGATGGCCTCGACTTTCCCCTCACCGAAGTGGTAGGCTGCGTCCTCGGTCCGGGTCTGTGTCAACTCCTCGACGACCCGGTATCCGGCGGCGGCAGCGAGGTCCCGGACCTCCGTGGTATCGGCGGTCCCGCTGTCGACGCGCTTTGCGACCACCGCCCGCTTGGGTTGCGTGTCTCGCTCCGTCACTTCTCCAAGGGTATGGTGTCCGGATATTTAAATTCCGGTCCGGGCGACTGCACCGGAAAGTACCGGCGACCACACAGCCTCCGTCGTCACATCAACCGACCGTGATGTTCGGTGATAATCGGACACAAGAGACTTAACGGCGGGCTGTCAGAGTTCCGATATGGTACTGGAAAACACCGACCTGGGGTCGCTCGGGGCGCAGATGGGTGGAAGCGCTCTCATCGGTGGCGTCATCGGGTTCGCGGCCAAGAAGGTCGCAAAGGTTATTGCGATTCTCATCGGGATCGAGCTGGTAGTACTGAAGTTCCTCGAATCCCGCGGTGTGTTACAGATCAACTGGGACCGTCTGGTTGGCTCCGCGGAGGGCGCCAGCCAGCAGATCGAGCCTGCGACCCGGTCGTTGGTCGAGACGTTCGTCTCCACAGCCGGCATCGGCACGAGCTTTGCCGGCGGCTTCTTTCTCGGCTTCAAGCGAGCCTGAGTGGGCTATGCGTGCCCACGCTCCGAGCGATATCGCAGCCGTTACCGCGTCTCCAGGTCGTCCTCGTCTTTGATGATCTGTGTCTCGGCCTCGCCGCTGGAAACCTCGTTAGCCAGGTCGTAGAACTCGTTTTGCATCCCGGCAGGAAAGGTCAGGACGCCGACCCAGGAGCCGTTTGACTGCCACTCCTCGCGCTCAAGGGTGCCGAACTCCCGCACCTTTGCCTGGCCGCTGCCGGCGTAATCCGGCGGGAGCTGGACGGCCACGGTGACGGTGTCGAACCGGATCGGGATGACCGGCCGGAGCGCGTCGAGCGCGTCGTCGACCTGGCTTCCGACAGGCTCCATCGGGTCGACCCGAAAGTCGGTCTCCTCTAAGGCGGACTCGATACGCTCGGGTGGATGGGGGGCGTCGTCCATCTGCGGGTTGACCGCGTTGCGCGTAATCCGGTTGATCAGCTGACGGCGCTTCTGTTCCTGCATCTCCCGGCGCTGGTCGGCCGTAATCTGGATCTCACCCTCTCGGATCACCTCGGGGATGACCGTGAGGGGGTCCGTGGTGTCGAAGACCTCCTCCAGGGCGCTCTCAGGGGGACGGTCGCCGGCGGAGGCGTCCTCGAAGACATCCTCGGCGGCGATGACATCCTCGAGGTCATCCTCGAACTCCTCGCGTTTGATCGCGAGCGCGGCGTCCGGGTCGACGAGCACCTCGAACCGCTCGCCGTGGGACTCTAGCCGCGCAGTCACGGCTTCTTCGAGTGAAATCATGGCCACAGCTACCTCCGGCGCCCTTATATGTGTTTGTCCTCTGCGCCCGGTCCGTCCAACACCATCGGTATCAGTGAGGAACCCGAATCACAATTATGAGCGAGGGGAGCGACACGGCGCAACCACGCAGCGAGAGCAACGTCGGCAGCGTAACTGCTGCCGACGTGGCGAAGGTCACCGACGGCTTTATTCACGTCGTCGAACTTGCCGCCGCGGCACTCTTTGCGTTCCTGTTTGCGGTTGGCGTCGGCGACCTCGGCCTCCAGATCTTCCAGGCCATCAGGTCGGGGGGGATCACCGACCCGCTCGTTGTGATCGGGTTTATCGACACCGGCCTGCTCCTGCTCATTATCGTCGAAGTCTACCAGACCGTCATCGCCTACACCCAGGAGAGTGACACCCGCCGGATCGTCCGCCTCGTTATCTATACCGGTGTGATCGCGATGGTTCGGAAGGTGATCATCTTCCGGACCAGCGAGTACGCCTCCTCACAGGACGCGACACTGGTCGCCCTCTCGTACACGCTCATTATCGCCGGACTGATCGGGCTGTTGCTGGTCGAACGGACCTACGGTGACATTCTTCCTGCTAACGCATCTGACACCAGTGAGGCGGTCAGTGGCGGCGAGAACCCCACAGATAAGCCGTAGTCGAGTAACAGTGGTGGACCGTTGACCGTTGCTCGGTGCTCGGTGCTACTCCTCACTCCCTTCGTCGCCGTCCGCCGCCAGCAGGCCGAACTCGGAGAGGTGTGACCGCTTTTCCTCGTCGGTCAGCTCGGAGAATGTCTCGGACTCGACGTCGATGGTCGCGACACCGATCCCCTCAGGGGCGAGTTCGTCGTCGTTGACCGAGGCCAGCGCCTCCATGGCAAGCTGGACCCCGCCCTCGAGTTCCAGCTCGTCGCTGTAGTTGGCCTCGAGATACTCGCGGGTGTCGTCGCGGTCCGCGCCGACCGCCAGCGCCTTCCACTCGTAGGGGGTTCCCGAGGGGTCGGTCTCGTAGAGCCTCGGCTCACCGTCGGCGACGCCGGCGATGATCAGCGCCACACCGAACGGCCGGGCGCCGCCGACCTGGGTGTACTGCTGGATGTAGTCGGTGACCTCCTTTGTGAGCGTCTCGACGCCGACCGGCTCGCCGTATCTGAGCTGATTGACCTGTGTGCGCCGGCGCGCAAAGTCGATCAGCTGGCGGGCGTCGGCCACGTGGCCGGCACTGGCAACCCCGATGTGGTCGTCGGCCTTGTGGATCTTCTCGACGCTGTCCCGTTCCATCAGCGGCGAGCGGATCCGCTTGTCGACCACGAGGACGACCCCGTCGCTGGTCCGGACGCCGATGCTTGCCGTCCCGCGTTTGACCGCCTCGCGGGCGTACTCGACCTGGTAGAGGCGCCCGTCCGGCGAGAAGATCGTGATCCCGCGGTCGTACGCCTGTTGTTGGTTTTGTCCCTGCATACTTAGATATCGAGCGTCGTCACCCCGACAGGCGTGCCGTCGACCCGGACCGTCGCCCGGCCGTCACGGACCGCGGCTGTCCGGTCACCACCGTCGAAGGTAACGTGTCTCTGTTGCTTTGATTTTGGCCCGCCGCTCATATACTTTTCTTCACAGCCACGCAGGGTCCCGCTGGTGCCGCGAACCCGCACCCCGACCGGCTGCCCCCCAATCGCGTCGACACTCGCGATGACGGCTCGCGCCTGCTCGACCGCGCCGCGACGGGTTCGAACGACAGCCTCCCCCTCGCCGTCGGCGTACCGGAACTGCTGGACTGTCAGGTCGACTGTCGCGCTCCCGACATCGCCGACGAGGTCCTGTGCGCCGTACCACAGCGCCCGCTGGAACGGGTCGCGCTCGACGGTCGCCGCCGGCCAGGCCTCGACACCGACCGCGAGATACCGCCACCGCTGTCTGAGGTGTTTCGGAAGGGTCACCGGTCGGCACCCTCACCCGTTCGGTCTCCGGGTCGCTCGCCGACGAGCACCCCCACCTGGTCGTGGACCCGCTCGACGGCGGTCAGGGCAAAGCCGGCGTCGGTGAAGGCGTCAGCGAGTGTCCCGACGGTCGCGGGGTCGTCAACCGCCGGGCTGTAGAAGGGGTCGTCGGGGTCCGGCACCCCGAAGAACATCACGTCCCCGAGGACGACCCTGCGGGGCTCTAAGCCCGCGATAACCTCCATCGCGTCCCGCTTTTCCCCGTCGCTCAGGTGGTGCATCGCGAAGTTCGAGGTGACGACGTCGACCCCACCCGGGTCGGCTACGTCCACCTGTGGCTCCCGGAACCGGCCCGTGCCGAAGCTGACACTCTCCAGCCCGCGGTCCGCGGCCTTCTCCCGCGCCTCCGCAAGCATCCCCTCACTGATATCCCGGCCGATGACGCGCCCGGCGTCGGCCGCGAGCGCGACCGCAACGGCACCCGTGCCGGTTCCCAGGTCGAGGACGACATCATCGGGCCCGGGCGCGGCGCGGTCGACGACCAGCGAGACGGCGGCTTTGTACTCGTCGCTGTTCGAACTGTCGTACTCCGGTGCCTTCTCGTCGAACCGGGCGGCGTGGTCGGCGAGCGAACGCTTCATATCCGGTCGTAGGCCAGCCACCCGTATCAAGGGTGCGACCACACTCCGGGGTCAGGCGAGAGATTGAAAGGCGGTGCCTGCGTTCGGTTCGGTATGGTCGAGGTCGTACCCCCACTGGAGCGGGAGTGTCTCCGGTGTGGCCGGCGCGATACCTGGAGCGAGGAGGCGACGACGTGGGTGGCCGTCGAGGAGGACGGCGAGCGCCTGACCGGCAGGCCACACTGTCTCCACGACTGGAACATCAACGGCAGCTTCAATCCCATCGCCGAGTGATAGCTGGTGAGGCTGTCAGTAGTCCAGGTCCCCGGTGTAACGGTCGAGTGCAAGGACCACAGCCGCGCCGACCAGTCCCGCACCGCCGACCGCTGCCGCCGAACCCGGCGTCCAGGCCCCGACGTTCCCGGCAACCTCGACGGCAGGCAGGCGCAGTGACCCGACCATCAGGCTCACCAGGAAGGCGAGTGTCGCGGCCCGGTAGCTGTCGAGCGCCCGCCTGATCACGTGTGCGACGGTCAACACACCGACGGTCGCACCGGCCACAAAGACGGAAACGACCGTTCCAAGCGACACCAGTGCTCCGCTCCCGCCGGTCAGCGTCGCGAGTAGTGCGTCGACAAAGTCCGAGAGCACACCCGTCAGGTAGGTGTACTGGCCGAGCAAGAGGAGAATAAAGGCCCCGGAGACCCCGGGTAACACCATCGCCGTGATGCCGACCGCGCCCGCGGCAAAGACGATAGGCAGGTCGTGTGGGACCGCGCTCGTACCGGAGACACCCGCGATGAGGAAGGCAGCGACAAAGCCGGTCAGGGCTACACCGGCCTGTCCCGGTGTCTCGATGCTGACGGCGTCGTAGAGCACGAGTGCCGAGGCCGCAATCAGGCCAAAAAAGAAGGCGAAGGTGCCGGCCCGGAACCCCACCAGGGCGGCGTGGACGACCCGCGAGAGCGTGACCACGGCCGTCAGGACACCCAGCCCGAGGGACAGTAGAAAAAAGAAGTCCATCCCCCGGAGGTCGGTGAGCAGGTCGCGTCGGCCCTCGGCGCGGTGTAGCCGGGGCAGGTGTCGGAGGAGTCGGGGGTCGAGTCGGGTGAGCGCCCGCACGAACCGCTCGTAGATGCCGGTGATGAGCGCGATAGTGCCGCCGGAGACCCCCGGGATGGTGTCTGCCGCACCCATCGCCGCCCCTTTGAGGTAGACGGCCCCGAACCCACGGACGAGGGCGCCGCCTGTGACGGTCCGGGACCGTTCCGGCTCCGTCTCGCCGGCCGACGGCTCGGTGTCAGCGTCCTCGCCCCGTTCGGGGTCGCGTGCGGGCTCGCCCGCCATGGTTACCCTGTCCGTGCGGTCTGGACCGGGCCGGCCGGCACCGAGCCGGTGGTGTTGTCCCCGCCGTCGATGCCGGTGCCGTCGGCGCCGGTGTCAGTCCCGCTTGTATTACCACTCCCACCCGAGGCCCCCTCGATGTTCAGCGGCTGTTCGTCGAGTGTCACCTGAACCGGGGTGGTGTTCTCGCCGATGACCTGTGCCTCGGTGACGTCGACCGACGCCCGGTAGCTGACGACCGACCCGGTTTCGTTCGTCCGGAGGCCCGAGGAGACGGTGTACGGGCCGGTCGCCCGGACGCTCACGTTCGTGCGGCCCTGCTCCGGCCCCCAGTTCTCGTAGCCGGTCGTCGAGTAGGGGACTGTCGTCTCGAACGCCCCGGTATCGTCGGTTTCGACCCGCTTACTGTAGGTGAAGTTGGGGCCGTTTGCGGGCTCCATCCGGACCTGCATCGTGAGGGTCGCGTTCCCGGGGGCACCGTCACCCTGGACCTGCGCGCCGGGGACCCGCTCGAACACCTTCGCGAACCCGTCGGTCGACCGGACGGTCGTGGTCAGGTCACGGAGATACTGCCGGGCGGCGGGCGACCGGTTACCCAGCTGTTGGAGCACCGCGTTCGAGGTGTAGCCCGCCCCGAGCACGTCGCGGGCGAACTTCCCGGAGCGGCTGGAACTCGTCTGGACCAGCCGGTAGTTGTCAAGCGCCGCGACGCGCTCCTCGGGCGGGTACGGCCCGAACCCGCCGACCGCGGCCGTCCCGTCCTGGCGGGCGTACTCACGGGCCGCGCTCATGTTCTCGAACGCCCGGAACATCGGCCCGTCATCCGGTTCGACGAGGGCGGCCCCACCCCTCTCAGTCCGAACCTGCTGCCAGTCCACGACGTACGGCTGTGGCTCCATCGAACTCCCGTGGTAGGCGTACAGGCGTACCATCATCGACTCGTAGTAGGCCTGGGTCTGGTGTCGGACGGTGGCGATCCCCCTGGCCTGCCGGTTGGCCCGGGACTGGGAGAGGCCCCGTTGCTGGAACCCCCGGACGTACTGCCGGTAGACCTGACGGTTCGTCGTCGACCGGGTGAAGAAGTCTGACCGGGTGACGTTCGGTGCGAACTGTGGCGGGGCCTGGTACTTCCCGCCGACCATCTGGCTGTCTATCATCACGTACCGGGTCGTGGCGTCGTCCTCGTCGATCTCACTCAGGACGCCTGCGGCCTCGGTCTCGTCCTGTGCGAGCAGGAACCGGGCGGCCTCGGTCGCGCCCTGCTGGAAGGGGTTCGCTGTGGGGATCCGCTCGCCGATACCCGTGATCCAGTGGCCGTAGTCCCACCACGACATCACCCCGTAGGCACCCTGGCGGTAGTCGTAGTCGTCGGTCCGGCTGAACGCCCCGTAGTAGGCCATCGGGTCGCCGTCGGGGTTGCCGTACTGGCCCTCCGCCGGGGTGTTCTCCTCCATCCACTCCAGGCTGCTCTGCCAGCCGGTGACGCCACCGGGGGCCTGGTTCTGCTGGGCGACTGCCGTCGCCGTCGGGAAGATGAGTAACATCGGGGCCAGGACGACCAGTATGACCACCCCGACCGAGAGCACCTGGTACGTCTCGACCGTCCCGTCAGCCCCGATACCCCCGATGTAGCCGACCGCCCAGCCGACGAGCGCCGCGTTGAGCACCCCGACAGGGACAGCCATGTAGTAGGCGAATCTGCCCTGGGTGAGTGTCGCCGAGAGCATAACAGCCGCCAGGAGGACGACCAGTAACCCCTCACCCCCGGGGTCGTCGTCGAGTACCTGCCGGGCCAGCAACACCACGGCGCCGAGCAGCGCCGTCGCGGCTGCCAGCTTGTACGCCTGGTAGACGGTGTCGAGACTCCCCGGCCGCGCCTCGACGACCGTCGCCGCCTGTGCGCTCTGTCCGGTGACGAAGCCGAGCACCCGGTCGACCTGGGTGACAAAGTAGCCGAAGGTGTCGGGCAGGACGACTGCCGTGAGGACGGCGACTACGGTCACGATGCCGAGTGTGAGAAGCGGAAACAGGCGGGCCGGCCGGTCACTCCCGTCCCACCGGCGGGCGAGCCAGGCGACGAAGACACAGCCGGCGGCGACGCCGACGGCCAGCCCGGGCTGGAGCACTGACCGGCTGGTCGCACTGAGTTCGAGTGTGTTGAGGGTCGGCAACTGGAGGACGCCGGCGGTCGCCAGCGCCACCGCACCGACGAAGGCGGCGTGTTCGGGGCTGTTCCCACGGACGTACTCGACGCTGAGGTGGACGAGGAAAAAGAGGCCGAGCACGCCGAGCAGGAGCACGCCCGGCGGCCAGACCCAGAGGTAGGCGGCGACCGCGACGCCGGCGAGGGTCGCCCAGCCCAGCGAGCGGCGCAACGCGGCGACCTCGCGGGCCTGGACCAGTTCCCAGACCGGCTTCTCCCGGCGGGCAACCGCGAGCGCGACGACGACGCCGAGCACCGCAAGCGCCTGGAACAGCGCCTCGGCGACCTGGTGGTCGGCGCTGCCGGCCATCCCCTGCTGGAGGACGCCGCCGGCACCCAGCGCGATGATAGCGGCGCTGACGACGCCGCCGGCCCGGCCGCCAAGCCGCCGGCCGATGAGGTAGGCCGGGACCATGACCGCGGCCCCGAAGATGGCCGGGGCGAAGAGGACGACCGTCCGGACGAGTTCGTCACTCGGGCTCCCGAGCCCGACAACCAGCGCGGCCGTCGCCATCAACTGGTCGTACAGCGTCCCGAACTGGGAGTTTGCGGTTCCGAGTGAGAAGTAGGTCCACGGGTCAAACGGCATCGTTGCCGGGTAGTTGTTGACGACGTACTGGACGCTCCGGAGGTGATAGAAGGGGTCGTTGCCCGCGAGCAGTGTCCGGCCGTCGACGACGAACCGGCCCCAAAAGCGGGTGCGGTTCCAGAGCGTGAAGCCGGCGAGCGCGGCGAGGGCGACGTAGTGGTAGTAGCTCGTGAGCCAGGCCGTAACCGCCCCGACACCCGAGCCGTCCTCGAACTCCTCGCGCCAGTTACTCATTGAGCGCTTAGAGTTTCAGCCCGCTCATAAGCCTTCTGTCTCGGCAGGCGGGCGCGGCCGGGAGACACCCCGAAACCGATGGAAAACGCCTTTGCCCGGCCGCGTCCCAGCCGAGAGTATGCGCGTTTCGGTGGTGGTCTGTGAGCACACCCTCGACCGGTATGACGACCTCCGGGAGGCGGCCGGGAGCGTCCTCACCCAGACCCACGACGACGTGGAGTTGGTCCTCGTCGCCGACGGCGACGAAGACGTGTGCACGCGACTGCGCCAGGACTATGCGGACTACCCCGCAGTCCGGGTTCACTGTAACGAGGCGAACGTCGGCCTGCTGGAGAGCCGGAACAACGGCGCCAAGGCCGCGACCGGGGACGTGGTCGCCTTTCTCGACGACGACGCGGTGGCG
>JBLGCN010000046.1:0-9585 GCA_047617405.1 Natronomonas sp. | reverse complement strand
AGGCTCTCGGGCAGGCGGGCGATCCCCCGCCCGGCATCGCGCTTTCGAGCGCCCTCGACGCGGGCGCGGACCTCCCCGCTCGTGCCAGCCTCGCTCATACGACCTGTAAGGGCGACACCGGCATAAGTTCGACCCGGCCGCTCGGGTGTTCCCGCCGACTGAGAGAAATCTATTTACTCACCGCCGGCCGAGAGCAGGTATGGTCTCGACCACCACGCGCGACGAGATGACGTGGTACGAGTGTGACCAGTGTGGCCTCATGTTCGACGACGAGACAGACGCCAGACAGCACGAGGAAACCTGCACCGACGAGGAGCCGTCCTACATCCAGTAACAGTGAATAGGCCTCGGCATCCGACGCTCATTCCCCGCCCGTTCCTGCGGGGACGACCTCGTATGAGTGTTCGCTCATGCCGTCCTCGGCGAAGACAAAGACCCGGCCGTCGACGGTGTCCACCACCTCGACGGCGACCCGGAGGCCGTTCCCGATATCCTCGACGGCAACGCCGGGAAAGACGGTCGTCCGCTCCGCCTCGCCGAGCAACACCCGGCCGACGCCGGTATCCCGGAGGATCCCGTCCTCGGTCTTTCGCTCGTTGACGTAGACGAGGACCCCCTGTGTGTCGGAGCCGTCGGTGACGAGCACGTGAATGTCCTTGCCGGGCGGGGTCTGTAGCGTTCCCGACACCTTCTCGGGAACCCCGCGGTAGAACACCTCCCGACCGTCGGTGTACTCGACGAGCACACCGTCGGCCTGGAGTTCGACGGGCAGTGTGTCCGGCGCGACCTCGGAGCGTCCCTCCATACGGTGTCGTTGGCCGTCGGCCACTAAAACAGCGTCCATGCTGCCGGCCGTAGCGGGCGCACTCCGGGGTTAGCCGCCGAAGAGACTCGCGTACACCACGGCAAAGGTCGCCGCGGTTGTCACCATCCCGACACCGAACGGGAGTACCGGGGTCACACCCGGAAACTGCTGGAGTCCGGCGACGACGACAGCGACCCCGCTCAGCGACGCGATGGCGGTTCCGACAAACAACTGCTGGCGGCGGAGTGCGGTGTCGCCACTGTGGTCGGGGCGGGTGTCCCCCCGTTCGTCGTTACCCGCGCTGTCCGGCACGGCCCGGTATTTGGCGGGCGAACGCAAGTGCGTTCCGCACCGGGCGGCCGGGCGATGTCGGCGGGGACCACAGGTGTCCGTTCCGCAACGGTGAAATACCGCGCCGCGGGAATCACACCCACAATGGACGGCCAGGCGGCGGCGCCCGCGGCGGGCACGGTCCTCAACGCGCTGGCGAACGGTCGCGGCTCGGCGTTCGCTATCGACGAGTACACCACGGCAACGGTCGAGTTGGCCGCCGACTCGGACGTCGAGGGGACGGTCGCGGACGCGCCCGACGCCGACACGGAACTCATCGAGACCTGTCTCACGCGGGTCACCAGGCGCTTCGGGAACGGCCAGGGTGGGACCATCCGGACCGAGAGTGATGTGCCGATGGCCTCGGGGCTGAAGTCATCGAGTGCGGCGGCGAACGCGACAGTGCTGGCGACGCTTGACGCGCTGGGGGCGGCCGACGAGGTTGCCCGGGAGGAGGCGGCCCGGGTCGGCGTCGAGGCTGCCCGTGACGCAGGTGTCACAGTGACCGGGGCCTTCGACGACGCCAGCGCCTCGATGCTGGGCGGTGTGACAGTCACAGACAACACCACCGACGAACTACTCGCCCGCGCCGAGCGCGAGTGGTCGGTCCTGGTCTACACGCCGCCGGGGCGCGCCTACAGCGCGGACGCGGACGTGACCCGCTGTCGGCAGGTCACCCCGGTCGCGGACCTCGCCGCGGACCTGGCACTGGACGGGGAGTTCGGGACCGCGATGACGGTCAACGGGCTGGCGTTCTGTGCTGCCTTGGAGTTTCCGGCCGACCCGGTGGTCGCGGCCATGGACCGGGTCGCGGGCGTTTCGCTGTCGGGGACCGGCCCCAGCTACACCGCGGTCGGGACGCGGCAAACCCTGGAGGCAGTCGCCGAGCGCTGGGCGGAGTACGACGGTAGGACCTGGCTGACGACCACACAGACCGAGGGGACACGAGTACAATGAGCAATACCGACAGACCACGACGACGATGAGCGACCAGACGCCCGAGGAGATGGACCTCGAGGAACTGCGCACCGAGATACGCGGGATCGACCGCGAGATTGTCGAACTCATCGCGCGACGGACGTACGTCGCCGACACCATCGCCGAGGTGAAGGCCGAACAGGGACTACCAACGACCGACGAACAGCAGGAACAACAGGTGATGAGCCGGGCCGGCGACAACGCCGAGCAGTTCGAGGTCGACGCCAACCTGGTCAAGGCGGTCTTTCGGCTTCTCATCGAGTTGAACAAGGTCGAACAGCGGGAGTCACGCTGAGGGCACGACCGCCGAACCCGTCGTCAGTTGTAGGTCTGTGCCAGCGCGTCAAGGGCCTCGTGGCGCTCGGTGGTGTGGGGGGCAGTCAGCGGTGAGACGCTGGTGTGCCCGTCAAGCACCGCCCGGCGGTCGGTCCCCTGGGGGTCGGGGACCTCTCCGCCGGACATCAGCTCCCAGATCGGGTCGGTCAGTTCGATATCCTCACCGTCCCTGTCGGCTTCGAGCATGTGGACCTCGGAGGGACGGGTGACACGCATCTCCCCGGTTGCACGCTCGGGAACGGGGACGTTCACATTCAGGTAGTCGGCCTGCTCGAAGACCCCGGCACCGGGGGCGTGGTCCGCGAGGTAGGCCGCGACCCGCTCGGCCTCTGCGAACAGTTCGGGGTCGGGGTCGACGTCCGCGAGCGAGATATCGTTCTCGACGGGGTAGTACATCGAGACGGCGATGGCGGGCACGTCGAAGAAGCTCGCCTCGACCGCCGCGCTGACCGTTCCCGACCGGCCTAACGTGTGTGCGCCGAGATTTGCCCCCTCGTTGCAGCCGGCGACCACGAGGTCGGCGTCGGGCACCAGCGCCTCCAGACCCGCGATAACACAGTCACCGGGGGTGCCCTGGATAGCGTACCCGAGCCCCTGCTCGTGGACCGTCATCGAGTAGGAGAGCGCGCGCCCGACCGCGCTCTGGTCGTCGGCCGGGGCGACAGCGGTCACGTCGCCAATCTCGCCGAGCGCGTCGTACAGCGCCCGGATTCCGGCGGCGTCGATCCCGTCGTCGTTGGTCAGCAGGATCGTGGGGTCGTCCATGACCGTATTGTGGCCGGAAGCCGCAAAAGGGTACCCCTCCCGCTCGCCGGGAGTCCGGCGGCGCTGGACGCCCTACCGCGTGACCGGGTCGACAACTGTCTCGCTGTCGACCACCAGGTTGTACGCCCCCTCGTCGTCGTTCCAGAGCACCAGAACGTTCTCGAACCACAGGACAGCACCGTAGTCGGCGGCCGCGAGCGTCCGGTTCAGCGTCGTGGTCTCGGTCAACACGGCAAAGTGGTCGACCTGTTCGCTGCCGTCCCCGACCAGAAAGAGCGGGTTCCCGGAGCCGAGGTCGTTGCTGAGTTTGACCCCGACACAGTCCACCCGGTCGGTGACGTGGGCCTCGGTGTCGGCCATCCTCGCCAGACGGTCGGGGTCCGGGGTGAAGGAGACGCGCTCGCGGCCGTCCACCCGGAGCAGACTGTAGGCGTACTGGACGTCGACGTTGACGAACTCGCCGTCACCCGGCGAGCGCCCCGAGGGGGTGTCAGCCCCTGTGCCCCGCTCGCCCTCGTCGAGACGACGCTGGAGGGCCGGAACGTCGATATCGGGTCTCCGGTCGAACGACCAGCACTCCCCGGCGGGCCGTTCGCCGGGCCACAGGCGCAGCGTCGGCGCGTAGACACTCGCGCCCGTCGCCTCGACCGCGCGCTCGACCTCTCGGAGGTGGATGGCCGTTTCCCGGTCCGCCGGGGCCAGCGCAACCGCGGTCCCGTCGGCGGCGAGCGCGTCGAGATACCGGGCGAGGGTCTCCGCGGCGTCATCCAGCTCCGAGAGGACGTTGGCGACGAGCAGGAGGTCGACCGCCCCTGTAGACTCCGGGGCAAAGTCCTCCGCACGGTCGCGGTGGACGGTCGTGTGAAAGTTCCGCCCGGTCTCCCCGAGGAGCGCTGTCAGTACGTCGGCTGCCGCGCTTGGCTCGACGGCGTGGTAGTCGACGAGTGTCCCCGCCGGCAGGAAGTCCTGGAGGCCGAGCGCCGGCCCACCGACACCCGCGCCGACGTCGAGGACCCGCAGTTCCGCGGGGAGGAGCCCGTCGGCCGCGAGTCCGGCGAGGACGTACTGGACGGTCGCGTAGTAGGCGGGGAGGTGATAGACGGCGTAGCCGAGCGCGGTCAGCCGGTCGTACTCGACGGGTTCGTCGTGGAGATAGCTGGATTTGAACGCCCGGACCCGCTCGCGCAGGCGGTCGCCGGAGTCGCCGTCGGGCCAGCCGGCCCCCAGTTCGTCGACAAGCAGGTCCGCCACCTGGCGGCCGTACCGCTCCGGGAGGCTCTCGACGAGCCGGGCCTCCTCGCCGCTGCTCCGGGGGGCCTGGCTGTCCTGACCCGCGTTGCCCTCCTCGACGGGGACGAAGGTCCCGTCCTCGCGCTCTATGAGACTCAGCCCGACGGCGTGCTCGCGCAACACCTGCCGGACGGCGGCGGGATGGGGCTGGCCCTCGACGTAGTCGGCGAGCTCCTCGGGGTCGAGCGGGCGGACCTGCCGCAGATAGCGGGCGCTGTCGAGCACCCCCTGGCGCTGTTGCTCGTTCATACCTCCTCGTAGAGCCGCCGGAACGTCTCGCGGTCGGCCTCGGCGACCCGGCGCGCGGCCTCGGCAACCGCCTCTGAACCCCCGAAGGCCGCCTGAATGTCGGCGTAGACGCGGCCGTCCCCGCCGGTCACCCGTTCGACGAGCTCTGCGAGACCGGCCGAAACTGGGGTGTGAAACTCCTCGGGGACCTCCTCGGCGGCGAGCCCGTAGGCGAGGACGGCGGCGTGGACACGCGCCTGGACCGTCTCCATCGCCCGGTCGTGTTCGGCAGGTGTCGTCTCGAAGAGGTGGTTGTCCCGGCCGGCCAGCGTCTCGCGGACGGCGTCGGTGACGGGTCCGGCAGCGTCCGGGACGACCGCGACGTTGCCGGGCTCGGCGTCGGCCGCAAAGAGGGGGTGGAGGCTCACACGCTCGCGGTCCGGCGCGTGTTCCCGCATCGCGGCCACCGGGTCGGCCATCGTCCCCGTGACGTCCAGTAACGCTCGGCTGGCCCTGGGAGCGGCCGCGGCGACGGCCTCCTCGGCCGCGGGGACCGGGACCGCCACACAGACCAGGTCGAAGCCCCCCTCGCCGTCGACTGTGGCCGTCTTCACCCCCGGAGTTGTCTCGGCGACGGCCGTGGCAACCTCGGGGTCGGCATCCGTGACTGTCACCGCAAAGTCCGCGTCACCGAGCACGTCGACGAGCCATCGCCCCATCTCGCCGGCCCCGACCACGAGTCCGTTCATCGACCGTCGGTTGCCCGCGGCCGGGAAAAAACCGTTCGGTCGGGGACTGTCACAGGAACGACGCGGGCTACTGTGGCTCGAATCGGTGCATGACGACGTCGCTGTCGTCGTCCCACTCGAAGTTGTCGTGGGCGCGGTCCAGGATCTCCCGGTAGTGCTCCAGGTCCCGTGCACCCTCCCGGCGGGCGTCCTCGTCGGTCATGTCGCCCAGCGTTCGCTCGCGCACGTCCACGACCTCGAAGGTTTCACCGTCGATACTGAAGCTGTCACCCTCCGCCGCGTAGCGGTCGCCACGGTGGACCTGTGTCACCGCACCCTCACAGGCCTGGTCGCGCATCCGTGGGCTGGGCAACAGCGTATCGGGGTCGATCTCGGACATACAGGTGATCATACCCGCAGCGACAAAACGGTGTTCCGGTGAGTCGTGGGTCGTAAGCCATTCGCCGCTCCCGCCACAACCCCGGTTGATGTCCCCCCCGACACCTGACCTGTGGGCAGTCCTCCTGTTCTTTGGGCTCCCGTTCGTCGCCGGCCTGCTCGGGCTGCGCACCGGGGGGCTGTGGTGTCTCCGGGCGTACCGTCGCCGGCAGGGCACGGAGCCGGCGGCTGCTCCCGGCGACCTCTCGGGGGTCGACCTGGACCCGGAGTTGGACGGTGACCTCGGGCGCGCCGCGGCCGGGCCACGCCGGTCGGCCCGCGAGCAGGCGGTGGTCGGCACACTGCTGGTGGCGGGCTCCGCCCTCTTGCTCGCTCACTCCGGGCGGTGGCTACTACAGCTACTCTAAGCCGTCGGCGACCGCATGAATCGAGCCGGCGACGGTGTCGGGCTGTGGGCCAAACACCTCCTGTGGGCCGTCCTCGCGGTTGAGCCAGGCGCCCTGCATCCCGGCGTGGACCGCCCCCGCGATATCGAACTGGCCGGCGCTGACGTGGACGACCTCGTCGACCGGGGTGCCGGTGCGGGCGGCGGCGTGGCGGTAGATCTCGGGGTGTGGCTTGAACGTCCCGACCTCGTCGGCGCTGACCGTGTCCACGAGCAGGTCCCCGATGCCGGCGTGGTCGACCATCGAGGCGAGCATCTCGGGGTTGCCGTTCGAGACGACGTAGAGCGGGTACCCGGCGTCACGGAGCCGTTCCATCCCGCCGCGCACGTCCTCGAAGACGTCGAGTTCGTGGTAGACGGCGAGGATTTCGTCACGCTCCTCGGCGGAGACGTCCACGCCGTGGGTCGCGAGCGCGTAGGTTAATGCGTCCCGGTTCATCTCGTAGAAGGGCTGGTAGGCGTCGACGAAGTTGGCGATCATGGTGTACATGAGCGACCGGGACCGCCAGCGCCGCGAGACCGGCGTCGGGTCACAGTCGACACGCTCGGCGAGGGCCTGCTCTGCCGCGTCCACGTCGACGACTGTGCTGTACGAGTCGAAGGTGACCGTCGAGACGGTGTCAGGGTCTACTGACATGCACACTACTGCTGTGCCGGGGAACATGAAGCCAGCGGGTCCGCACGGGACTGCGGTCCGCGTTTCAGTCTGTATAACGCGATAAGGATTTATGAGGATGTGGCACATCGTTATAAACAAACGTTATCAAAAAATGAAAGAATCGAACAAAGAGTCGACTGTGTTACTCGTGGACGACGAACCGGACCTGCTCACGGTGTACGAGCTCTGGGTCTCGGAGCACTATACGGTGAGAACCGCAAGTGACGGTCAGACGGCGCTGGATGCGGTCGACGAGTCGGTCGACATTGTGTTCCTCGACCGGCGAATGCCGGGGATGTCCGGCGACGAGGTGCTCCGGGAAATCCGCGCCCGTGGCTACGACCCGCAGGTCGCGATGCTCACGGCCGTCGACCCGGCGGCGGACATTGTCGACATGCCGTTTGACGACTACCTCACAAAGCCCGTCTCGCAGGCCGAGTTGGGGTCGGTTATCGAGGTGCTCCTCCAGCGCGCGGAGTACGACAACTACAGCCAGGAGCTGTTCGCGCTGTCCTCCAAGCGAGCCGCGCTCGAAGCCTCCCCCGACGTCGACCACCGCTCCAACGCCGAGTACCAGAAGCTGACCGAGCAGATCGAGGGGCTACGCGAGCAGGTCGATGAGACCCTTGACGACCTGATGGAACACGACGACAAGACTGCCTTCCAGGAGATCTGAGCGGCCCGACACGGCCACTGTGTGCTGTGGCCGGTGACCCGGAGCCGCAAACGCCTAAGTCTCCCCACCGGAAACGGGGTGTATGAAACGCGTCAGATTCCGCGACGGCGCAGGCACGGCACGGACGGGCGAGTGGGTCGACGAGGCCGGCGCCCCGGCGGACACCGCAACCTGTGGTTCCGGCGGCGTCATCGAGGCGGCGGGACGGGCATACGACCCCGACGCCGTGGATATCCTCCCGCCGGTCGAGCCGTCGAAGATAGTCTGTGTCGGGCTGAACTACGCCGACCACGCCGACGAACAGGACTCGGACCTCCCGGACCGACCGCTTCTGTTCCTGAAGGGGCCAAACGCCGTAGCCAGCCACGGGAGTGAGGTCCCCCTCCCGGCGGGCAAAGAGCGGGTCGACTACGAGGCCGAACTTGGCGTCGTCATCGGGCGGCAGTGTCGTAACGTGACCGAGGAGGAGGCGATGGGCGTCGTGGCGGGGTACACCTGTGTCAACGACGTCTCGAACCGTGACGACCAGCGCCAGGAGCAAAACTGGGTCAGAGGAAAGGCCTTCGACAACGCCGCCCCCGTCGGTCCGGTCGTTGCCGACCCCGAGCACGTCCCCGAGGACGCACGGGTCCGGCTACTCCGGAACGGCGAGACCCGCCAGGACGCCGACCGGACACACCTGATCTTCTCCGTTCCGGAGCTGATCGCCGAGATCACGACCTATCTGACACTCGAGCCCGGTGACGTGGTCGCGACCGGGACCCCGGAGGGCGTCGGCCCGCTCGCCGACGGCGACGAGGTCACCGTCGCGGTCGAAGGGGTCGGCCGGCTGACACACACTGTCTCCGGGTAACACTGGCCACGGGTCCGGCGCGGCCAGCCACAGTCACCGGTGGCCGGCCGGGTCCGCGGCCCCCGACCGGGTGTCAGTCGCCCTGGACATCCTGGCGGATGTCCTCCACAACCTCGGGGTTCCGGAGGGTTGCGGTGTTACCCAACTCCTCGCCGTCGGAGACCTCCTCAAGGAGCCGGCGCATGATCTTCCCCGACCGGGTCTTCGGGAGTTCGGGCGTGAACACGACCCGTTCGGGCCGGGCGATCGGGCCAATAGCGTCCTCGACGGACTCCTCGATACGTGTGCGCATCGCCTCATCGGCCGCGTAGCCGTCCTCGACGATGACGTAGGCGTGGACGGCCTCGCCTTTGACGTCGTGGTCGGCGCCGACGACGGCAGCCTCCGCGACCCCTTCCGCCGCAACAACGGCGGACTCGATCTCCATCGTGCCCAGCCGGTGACCGGAGACGTTGACCACGTCGTCGACCCGGCCGACGACCGTGATGTAACCGTCGTCGTCGACCTTCGCGCCGTCCTCCGGGAAGTAGACCCAGTCCGCGGGGTCGTCGGAGTCGGTGTCGGAGTAGGCCTGCCAGTACTCCTCGATGAACCGCTCGTCGTTACGGTAGAGGGTGCGGAGCATGCCCGGCCAGGGCTGCTGGACAGTCAGGTAGCCGGCGCCGCCGGCGGGCACCGCCTCGCCTTCGCTGTCGACGACCTGGACGTCGACACCGGGTAACGGTGGGCCGGCAGCACCCGGCTTCATGTTCCTCACCCCGGGCGGGGTCGTGATCATCATCCCGCCGGTCTCGGTCTGCCACCAGGTGTCCACGATTGGACAGTCCTCCTTGCCGATGTGCTTGTAGTACCACTTCCAGGCCTTCGGGTTGATCGGCTCGCCAACCGTCCCCAGCAGGCGCAACGAGGAGAGGTCGTGGCGTTCGGGGTACGCCTCCCCCCACTTCATGAACGACCGGATCGCGGTAGGGGCGGTGTAGAACTGGTTCGCCCCGAGGTCCTCGACAATCTCCCACAGCCGGTCGTTGTCGGGGTAGTCGGGTGTCCCCTCGTACATGACCGTCGTCGTCCCCAGCGAGAGGGGGCCGTAGACG
>JBLGCN010000045.1:0-10060 GCA_047617405.1 Natronomonas sp. | reverse complement strand
GTGGATAGCGGTCTGTACTCCACATACCGTAGCAGCTAGCTATGTATGTCTATGTAGCTCTCAGTCTGCGCGCGGTACCGTGACAACCGTCACCACGTCGGCCCAGTCGTACCGGCCCACGCCCTGCCGGTCGGGCCACACGCCAGTGCTGTCGGCGACATGACAGAAACGCGTCAGTCTTGACCGATTCGGACGGCTTAAGAAGTCCCGTTCCCGAAACGCGTGTAGACGATGGACCAGACATCAGACAGGTTCTCGCGGCGTAATGTCCTAAAGACAGTTGGTGCCGCCGGCGCGGTCGCCCTCGCGGGCTGTTCGGGCGGTAGCAACGGTAACGGCGGAGGCGGCGGCGGGTCCAGCCGGGAGATCCAGCAGGGCTTTCTCCTGCCACTGACCGGCGACCTGGGGTCGCTGGGGACGGCGATGCGTGACGCCGGGATCATGGCCACGAATCAGGTCAACGACGCCGACAACGGTATTACCGTCGACAAGCAGGAGGAGGACACACAGACGACCATCCCGGATGCGATCAGTGGGGCCAACGCCCTGGTCAACGCCGGCTATCCGATGATGGTCGGAGGGGCAACCTCGAACATCGAGATCGGCAACCAGGTCTTTATTCCAAACGAACTGGTGGCCTGCTCGCCCTCGAACACGCTGCCGACGCTACGGACCTTCGAGGACGACGGGTTCTTTTTCCGGACAACCCCCGGTGACCGTTACCAGGGGTTTGCGATGGCACAGGCCGCCAGCGAGCGGCTAGACGGCATCGAAACCGCGGCGACGACCTACATCAACGACGACTACGGTCAGTTGCTCTCACAGTGGTTCACCCGTCACTTCGAACAGGGCTACGGCGGGACCGTGCAGGAACAGGTCGTCCACGACCCTGTCCAGTCCTCCTACAGTTCGAAGCTCCAGACCACGCTACAGAGCGACCCGGACCTGCTCGTGGCCATCACCTACCCACAGACCGGCGCCCAGCTGTTCCGTGACTACTACGCCGACTTCGACACCGACCGGCCGATCATGCTGACTGACGGCACGAAGTCGCCGACACTGCCTGACGAGGTCGGTCGAGATATGAGTAACGCCATCGGCACCTTCCCGGCGGCGGACGGACCGGCCTTCGACGCCTTCGTCTCGATGTACGAACAGGAGTACGGCAACGCGGCCGCCGCGTTCACCGCCCAGACCTACGACGCCTCGGCGGTCACCCTGCTGGCGAACGCGGCCGCCGGCGAGAACAGCGGCCCGGCGGTCCGCGACCAGATGCAGAACGTCGCCAACCCCGGCGGCACCGAGGTCACCATCGACAACCTCGCGGAGGGTGTCGAGATGGCCGCAAACGGCGAGGAGGTTCAGTACTCCGGGGCCTCCTCGGCGGTCGACTTCGACGACCGGGGCGACCTTGAGGCCGGAACCTACGAGCTCTGGGGGTTCGACGACAGCGAGTCCGGCATCAACCGTATCGACCTCGTCGACGTCGAGCGGAGCCAGGCGATCGAGCCCGGCAACTGAGCGGTCGGCACGCGACCGCGGGCCGTGCGCACCGGTTTTTATGAGCGGCCAGCGGACGTCCAGCAACAGCTCTGGCTCGACCCGGACTGGGCTGGAGCCGACGGTGTCGGTGTGGGCTCAGCCGCCGAGAAAGTCCTGACGGACCTGTTCGTCGGCGAGCAGCGCCTCGCCGGTGTCGACGTAGCGGTTCTCACCGTTGACCAGGACGTACCCGCGGTCGCAGTGCCGGAGCGCAGCCTTGGCGTTCTGTTCGACCATCAGTACGGCGGTTCCTGACTCGACGACCCGGTCGACCCGCTCGAACATCTCGTCGACCAGATCGGGTGCGAGGCCGGCGCTTGGCTCGTCTAACAGGAGCAACTCAGGGTCAAGCATCAGCGCCCGACCCATCGCGAGCATCTGTCGCTGGCCGCCCGACAGGGTCCCGGCCTTCTGTGTGGCGCGTTCCCGGAGCACCGGAAACCGGTCGTAGACATCTTCGAGGGTGTCCTCGGGCACCGTATCGAGGATGTACGCACCCATCTCGAGATTCTCCCGCACCGACAGCGGCGGAAAGACGTTGTCGGTCTGTGGGACGTAGCCGACCCCCTCGTGGATGACCTCCTCGGGTTCCATTGCTGTGATGTCGGTCGTATCGAAGGTGACCGTCCCGCCCATCCGGTCTGTCAGGCCGAACACCGACTTCATGACTGTCGACTTCCCGGCGCCGTTCGGGCCGACGATGGTGACGTACTCGCCGGCCTCGACGCGCATGTCGACATCGGTCAACACCTGCAGGTCGCCGTAGCCGGCCGAGAGCCCCTCGACCTCGAGGAGGCTCACACCACCTCACCCCCCAGGTACGCCTCGATAACCCGCTCCTCGGACCTGACCTCGTCGGGGGAGCCGGTCACCAGTGTCTGCCCCTGGTGCATCACGATAACCCGTTCACAGTGCTCCATGATCAGGTCCATATCGTGCTCGACGAGCAGGAAGGTCCGGCCACGGTCCCGGAGGTCCTCGAGCCGGTCGAGGAGGTCCTGCTCCAGCGAGGGGTTCACCCCCGCAAAGGGCTCGTCCAACAGTAGCACTTCGGGGTCGAGCATCAGTGCTCGGGCCAACTCCAGTAGCTTTCGCTGGCCACCCGACAGTGTCCCGGCCTCCTCCAGGGCGAGGTGGTCGATATCGAAGAACTCGAGCATCTCCCACGCGCGCTCGAACAGCGCCTCCTCGTCCTGCTTGACGCCGTCGCGCGCCCCCGGAAGGACCGCCCGCCAGGCGGCCTCGCCCCGCTGGTTCTCCGGCGGGAGCATCATGTTCTCGAGGACGGTCATGGTCTCGAACTCCCGGGCGACCTGGAAGGTTCGGACGAGCCCGCGGGAGGAGGTCTCGTGGGGGGCCCAGCCGGTGATGTCCTCACCGTCGAAGCGGACCCGCCCCGTGTCCGGCTCGATGGCGCCGCTGATGACGTTGAACGTCGTCGACTTCCCGGCGCCGTTCGGGCCGATGAGCCCGGTGAGCGTCTCCGGTTCGACATCGAAGGAGACACCATCGAGGGCAGTCACCCCGCCGAATGTCTTTCCCACACCGTCGACAGTCAGGATCGGGTCGGCCTCGGCGGTATCGGCGTCGGTGTCGGTGCTGGCGACGGTCCCACCGTCACCGTCGGTCGCGTCCGCCTCGGGGGGTCGGCTCAATCCGCGTCACCCACTTGTGTCGTCTCGGTCTGGTCCCGCCGACGGTTCGCGACCCGCCCCTCGAGGTCGATACTCGAGGCCACCTCCCGGCGGTCCCCGAACAGCCCCTGGGGGCGCCGTTTCAGCAGCCAGATGAGCACCAGCCCCGTCAGCACGACCCTGAGTGCGCTGGTCTGGTCAAAGACGTACAGCAGAACCGGGTCGATGTTCCCGCCCCCGAGCGCGCTCAGCGCGTCGGGGAAGGTGGGAGCACTCCCGGACAGCCCGACGAACTCGTCGACGACCCGGCGGACCTGGGCCGGCCCCTCCAGCACCAGCCCGACAAAGAGGATACTCCCGACGACCGTGCCGGTGTTCGAGCCGGCGCCGCCGATGATGACGGCGATCCAGATGAAGAAGGTGAGCTCGGGGAGGAACCGGCCGGGGGTGATGTAGCCGCTACTGGTGCCCTGCCAGACGATCCCCAGCAGGCCGAGGATCGCACAGCCGATGACGAACGCGCGGATCTTGAACGAGGCGGTGCGCTTTGCGAGTGACTGTGTGGCCTCCTCGTCGTCGCGGATCCCCTTCAGGACGCGACCGAAGGGGGAGGCCGACAGCCGGGCGATCAGCCAGTAGGTGCCGACTAGGACCGCAAGCAGCACCAGAACATAGCTCCAGTCGGGGACGACCTGGCCGTCAATCCCGAGACCCTCGACGGCGGCGACGACCGGCTGGCCGGTCGTCTCGAAGAAGTCCCGGACCGGGTTCGAGAACGTCCGGATCCCCCGGCCGCCGCCGGTCCCGAAGGTCCACCCGAAGGCCGTGACCTCCTGGAGTTCGGAGGACTTGAACGTGATCCGGACGATCTCGGCGAAAGCTAGCGTGACGATCGCAAAGTAGTCGTCCCGGAGCCGCAGCGAGGGGAGTGCGGCGACGTAGCCGGCCGCGGCGGCCGCGAGCACCCCGGCGACGACCGCCAGCGCCAGCGGCACCCCAAAGCCCGGCAGTGACCCGGTTGGGTTCTGCCCGGCCACCGGGCGAGAGAGGATCGTGGCGGTGTAGACGCCGATGGCCATGAACCCGACGACACCGATGTTGAACAGCCCGCTGTACCCCCAGTGGAGATTCACCACCAGGGCTGCGATCCCGTAGACCACGATCAGGAAGGTGAGCCGGCGCAGCGAGTTGAGCTGGCCGAACAGGTCGTAGCCGAGCAGGAAACCGACAAACAGGTAGAGGGCGTAGACGACACCGAGGGTGCCGAAGATCTTGACGATATCACGCGCCCAGTAGGCGGCCAGGGGGTCCGGGAGCCGCCGGCCAATAGGGTCGGCTGTACGCTCGCTCACAGCGAGTCACCCCCGAAGATGCCCGACGGCCGGGTGAGAAGCACGGCGATCATGACCGCAAAGCCGACCGCCTCGGCGAAACTGGCCGGGATCCAGACCTGCGAGACACGGGTCACCAGCCCGATCAACACGCCGCCGATGATAGCGCCGTAGACCGAGCCGATCCCGCCCATGATGACGCCCGCGAACACGAGTAACAGGAGCGTCCACCCCAGCTGGTAGTTGACCGTCCCCTGGAACAGGGCGATCATGAAGCCGGCGAGACCGGCGAGTGCGCCACCGACCAGCCAGGTGGCGGTGACCACCCGCTCGGAGGGGATCCCCGTCACCCGGGCCAGGTCGCGGTTTGCCGACATCGCCCGCATCGCCTTGCCGAGTTTCGTCCGCGTCAACAGCAGGTGGACACACACCATCGAGACACCGGCGACGGTCACGAGCAACAGCTCCGGGGCGCTGATGTTGACCGTCCCACCCGGCAACGGGAGCTCGTAGGCCCAGGCCCCGACGGTCAGTCCGAAGCTGTCCTGGGTGAACAGGAAGACGAGCATGAACCGCAGTGTAAACGCCACCCCGACCGACGCGATCAGCAGGGCAATAGCCCTGCTCTTTCGCATCGAGCGGTAGACAAAGCGGTCAAACAGGAGCGCGACCACCGCACCCCCGACCGCGGCGACGGCCAACCCCACGAGTATTGCCCCAGGGGTGTTCGTCACGCTGACCCCGACATCCCGAGGGAAAACGGTGTCACCGACCCCGAGGAAAAACAGGTTCAGCGGGTCGAAGCTGCCAAGCCCCGCGATGAGATATGTCGACCCCCAGCCGACAAACGCCGAGACGCTGATGTAGTCGCCGTGTGCGAAGTTGGCGAATCCAAGCAGGTCGTATGTCAGTGAGAGGCCAACCCCCGCAAGCCCGATCACCAGCCCGAAGACGAGCCCGTCCCAGAGGTAGCTGGTCAAAAGCGCCGGGGCGAGTGACTCGCCGAGCAGCCGCCGCAGGACATCGAGCAGTAACAGGGCGAGTACGGCACCGAACAGCGCTGCCCGGACCCGGGTCCGGTCCGGAACCCAGTCAGGTGTCTTATTGCGTAACAGGGCCATAACCAACAGCCGGAGTACGCGGACAGGGACATAAATAGCTGACTGATACGGCGAGTGCTCGGACCACCGGAAGCCCCGGTAACCGGGCCGCGACGGGAGCGGGTTTTTTGTACCGATCCGCCGAATCCCACCTGTATGTCACGCCAGGTCGTTTCCTACGACGACGACGGACACGTGTACGAGTTTGCGCCGGAGATGGAGCCCGTCTACACCGCCGCAGACGGGGAGTCGCTCACCGTCGAGACGATTGACAGCCTCAACAAGGAGATCCAGACCGACGACGACCTGCTCGAGGCGATCCCAGAGGAGGTGAACGCGGCGACGGGTCCGGTGGCTGTCGAGGGGGCCGAGCCCGGCGACGTCCTGAAAGTCGAGATCGAGGACGTCCGGGTCAACGAGGACCGCGGCCGGGTGGTCACCGCGCCCGGCTTTGGCCTGCTCCAGGACGACGACGAGATCGAACACCCCGCGACCCGGGTCACCGAGGTCGACGGCGACACGGTCGACTTCGACGGGGTTAGCGTCCCTATCGACCCGGTGGTCGGGACGATCGGCGTTGCCACCGCCGAGGAGACGGTCTCGACGCTGACCCCCAACGACCACGGCGGCAACCTCGACACCACGGACATGACTGGGGGGACGACCGCATACTTCCCGGTCTTCCAGGAGGGTGCCATGCTGGCGATGGGCGACTCAAAGGCCGCCATGGCCGACGGCGAGATGTGTGGGACCGGCGCCGAGGTCGGGACCGACATCGACATCACCGTCTCGGTCGTCTCCGACCCCGAGGTCGGGGTCGACCGCCCGGTCGTCGACACGGGCGAGGCGGTCAAGTCGGTCGCCAGCGCCGAGACGATGGAGGCGGCTGTCGAACTCGCCAACCGGGACATCCTGGCGCTGTTGCAGGCCGACCACGACATGTCGAAGACCGAGGCCTACCTGTTCTCGAGTCTGGTCGGTGGGCTGGAGGTCAGCCAGGTCGTCGACCCGCTGGTGACCGCCAGGAACGCCGTCCCCGCCGAGTACCTCTCGGTGCCCTTCTGATACTGCCGGCTGTAAGTCTGTAAGGAATTTCGCGACCCCGGGGTCACAGATATCTTAGGACAGTTACAGCCAGCAGTATGAGCCGGGTTCTCGCGGTCGACGCGACACCGACAGCGGTCACCCATCCACCGGACCCTCGCGCTCGGCTGGGGCCGGCTGTGAGAGCCGGGCAACGAGCAGACAGAGTATCCCGCCGCCGCCACCGACGAGGGCGGCGCCGAGCCCGACGACCCGGACGGCCGGTCCGAGTCCGAGCTGTGGCGCCAGGGCGGCGACGGCCGCGCCCATCGCGACCGGGGTGGCTGTCGCGGTGACGCGGCCGCCGGCCTCGGCGACACTGACCAGCCCGGCTCGCAGCGACTGGGAGGCAAGGCCGGTGACGATACTCCGGTACAGCGAGAGGGTGAGCCCAAAGCCAACGCCCGTCACGAGGATACCCACGGCGGCCACCGGGATGGCCGGCGCGAACAGGACGGCCGCCAGCCCGACGGTCAGACAGCAGTTGGCGGCGACCAGCGGGTAGAACCGGGAGTCGAAAAACGCCGTCACCCGGCCGGCCTGGCTGGCCGCGCCGGCAAAGGCAACACTGCCAATCGCGGTCAACAGACCCGCCTGGGCCGGTGTGCCGCCCATCAGCGTGCCGACGATGATGGAGTTGTAGGTGAGAAAGCCGATCCAGACGACGACCGGGAGCGTGCGCCCGACCACGAGTGCGAGCACGCGCGGCCGGCGGACCAGCCCGGCGAGTGCGCGCAGGTAGGACCCGCCGCCGGGCGGGGAACCGCCGTCGGTGGTCGCCCGGTCCCCGTCCCTGTCGGCGGTTGGTTCCTCAAACCACACCGCGACCGCGGCCGCGGCCGGGAGCGCGACCGTAAAGAGCACGAACGGGTACTGCCAGGCCGTCGCGACGAGCACGCCCGCGAGCAGCGGGAAGACAGCCTGGCTCAGCCCGGAGACAGTAAACCGAAGCCCCTGGGCGGTCGCCTCCCGCGGGCCCGCGTACAGGTCCCCGATGGCGGTGATCAGCGTCGGGACGATCCCCGCAAAGCCGACGCCCTGCAGCAGCCGCAGGCCGAGCGCGACCCGGAAGTCGGTGGTGAAGGCGATGGCCGTCCCGGCCAGCCCGAAGAGCACGAGCGCGGCGACCAGCACCGGCTTGCGGCCGTACCGGTCGGCCAGCGCGCCCGCGACCGGGACGATGAGGATGCCCGGTGCGGTGAACACCGAGACCAGCAGCCCGATATCGGTCGGTGTCGTCCCGAAGGGCTCGACCAGCGAGTCCAGCACCGGCGAGAGCAGCGCCGTCCCGACCACCGCCGGCACGTTCGACACCAGGAGCAACTGGAAGTTCCGGTCCCCGAGGACCGCAGCGTCGTCGCCGAGTGCCGACCTGAGAGAGGCCACGTCCCCTGGGGGGGTCGACGGGGCCTAAAATCGCTCGGATGCCGGGTCAGACGTGTGGTCGGTGGCCTCTGTCCCCCCGAACGCCGCCGAGAGGTCGCGGGTGAGGGTGTCGACCGCCTCGGTCCGTGTCGGCTCGGTCGGGAGCCGGAACGGGGAGACCGCGACAAAGTTCCGCGCGAGCGCGGCACGGTCGGTCGGCGTGGCGTCGGGGTCGAAGTCGCCGGCGTTCTCGTCGGGTTTCGCCGCGCGGATCCGAAACGACGACTCCCCACCCTCGGCGGCTTCGAGCCCGTATCTCGCGTCGGGGCGTGTGACCGCCACCCCCTCGACCGGTTCGTCGGGGTGTGGGATGCTGACGTTGAGGAAGTCGACGGCGGAGAAGACCCCGTGTTCCAGGGCCCGTTCGACCAGTGTCGCGGTGAGCCGGCTGGCCCGGCCGAAGTCCTCGGCTGTCAGGTCACGCCGACTGTCGAGGGTGTCCATCGAGACGGCAAGCGAGGGGGTGCCCAGCAGTGCCCCTTCCATCGCCGCGCTGACCGTTCCGGACCGGGAAACGGTGTACCGGCCGGTGTTCGCGCCGGGATTGCAGCCGCTGACCACGATGTCGGGGGTGGCCCCGAGGCTGTGTCCACCCACGACACAGTCACAGGGCGTTCCGTTGACGGCGTAGCCGTTGTCGTGACGGGTGTACGGGACGTCGAAGGAGAACCCGTCACCCCCGTCGTGAACATCGATAGAGAGGTCACCCGACAGTGCCTGTGGCCGGCCGAGTGAGAGCGCCCGGCCCGCGCCGCTCATGTTCCTGTCGGGTGCAACCGCGGTCACCGTGCCGACATCTGCGAGCCCCTGTTTCAGCGCCAGCAGACCCGACGCGTCGATCCCGTCGTCGTTGGTCAGGAGGATCCTCGGGTTATCCATACGAAGACATCAGGACGGTTGTGCGCTCTGCCTATAGAGTGTTTGTAATGTGGGACCATACCGGTATATATTGCACCCAACCGGTCGCCGGACCCCAAGGCCCCCTGGGGCAAGGGTGTGTCAGCCGTCCGGGGGCGGAGGACACGCCGTTGCCCGGCGCCGCGGGAGCGCCATGGTGCTGTCCGCGGTCGTCGGGTTGGTCCCCGGCGGGGAGTCCGGCCGTGTGGTGCCGTCGAAGATGCAACTGAACGAACGATTTACACGTCCGGAGTCGGACACAAATCGTATGCTTTCGCTTGGACCCGGACCGCTCCGTGTGGGTGTGCTCGGAGACGGGTCCGCCGAGGCGACGCTCTCCGGCGCGGACAGCGTCGACCGGTCACTGGACATCGAGCCGGTCGAGCCGGACGTGGTCACGGGTCGGCAGGGTCAGGGGTTTCACTGCGTGGTTGTCGACAGCGCGTCCGGGGTCGGGTGTCCCGACGCCGTCGAGGAGTGTGTCGACGCCTGCCCGGAGTTGCCGGTGGTCGCGCTCACGAACGGCGCGGACGACGGGGCTATCGCAGCCCTCGAGGCGGGCGCGGACGAGACACTGCCGGCAACGGTGACCGAGACGGCCCCGGGGCTGCTCGCCGAGCGGGTCGTCTCGACGGTCGAGCGCGAACACGCTCGTGACGGTCTACAGGAGATGTATGACGGGGTAGCGGGTGGGGTAACCCTCCACGACCCCGACACCGGGGAGTTACTCCACGCCAACCGCCGGGCCTGCGAGACACTCGGGTACTCCCGCGAGGAACTCCGGGCGCTGTCCCTGGAGGGGCTTACCGGTGACGTGGCGGGCTACGACGGCGAGCGCGCACGGGCGATTGTCGACAGGGCCCTGCGCCGGGAGGAGCCGGTGACGCTCGAGTGGCCTTTCGAGCGGGCCGACGGGACGGTCCGCTGGACCGACTCCCGTGTCGAGGCGGCGACGTTCTGCTCACAGGAACTGGTGCTGTGGGCCTCGACGGACGCCGCCGAGCGCCACCACCAGGAGTACGAGCAGATCTTCAACAGCGTCAACGAC
>JBLGCN010000044.1:0-10183 GCA_047617405.1 Natronomonas sp. | reverse complement strand
CGGCGTACGTGCCCAGGAGGACGTCACGGCGGCTGTAGGGCAGGCCGAGCAGGAGGGTGAGACTCCCACGCTCGCGGGGGGAGACAACAGCCCCGTAGCTGAAGCCAAGCGCGACCACCGGGACTAGGAACGTCATTACCGCGAGCGCCCCGGCCGGAAGGGTTCGCGCCAGGTCTGCGCCGGGGCTACCCCCGAGGTAGCCGCTCAATCCCCCGAGGGCGACGAACACGACGGCGGCGACGAACAGCGACCGGGTTCGAGCCGCGTTCCGGAGTTCCGTCCGGGCGAGACGCGGCCACCTCATGTGTACCGGGCGAACAGCTCCTCGAGGGAGGTTTCACTGGTCTCGAAGTCGACGACCGTCGCGTCGCCGGCGTGGAGTTCCTCGACGACGGCGACCTTCGCCCGGCTCTCACAGGCGACCGTGACTGTCGCACCGTCACCGGAGACCTCGGAGACACCCTCGAGCGCGCGGACCCGGTCGAGGCGCCCCCCAGAGGGCGCGGCGTCGAGCGTGACAGCCAGCCGGGAGCCACCACCCGTGGCGACCCGGAGCCCGTCGATAGAGTCGACGGCAGCGAGTTCCCCGCTCCGGAGGATCCCCACCCGGTCGGCGACGGCCTCGACCTGGTCGAGGATGTGACTGGAGAAGAACACAGCCGTCCCGTCGTCGCGCAGGCTCGAGACGGTGTCGCGGATGAACCGCGCGCCGTTAGGGTCGAGCCCGGTCGTCGGCTCGTCGAGCACGAGCAGGTCGGGGTCGCCGACAATAGCCGTGCCGAAGGCCAGCCGCTGGCGCATCCCCTTCGAGTAGTCGGCGGCCCGGCGGTCGGCGACGGGGGCGAGCCCGACAAGTGCGAGCACGTCCTCGGGGTCCTCGGTGCTCTCCTTCGACTCGACGGCGAACTCGATGTGTTCGCGGCCGGTGAGTTCGCCGAGAACGCTGTACCCCTCGGGGAGAACGCCGACACGGTCCCGGACGGCGACCGGGTCGGCCTGAGCGTCGGTGCCGAACACCTCGACAGAGCCGCTGTCGGGGTTGAGGTAGTCGAGGACGATGTTGATCGCGGTCGACTTTCCGGCCCCGTTCGGGCCGAGAAAGCCAAACACCTCGCCTTCCTGTACGGTGAGGTCGAGGTCGCGGAGGGCAGTGACGTCACCGAAGGTCTTGGTGACGCCGGAGATTGTCAGGGCCGACATGCGTTTCCGGCTGTGACCGTGTCGAGCAAGTGTATTGTGGTCGTCGTCGCTGGGCCGGGGTCCGGTGGTCGCCGGGTGAAGCACGGGCCGTGAGGGCCCCGGCCCGACCGGCGGCGAGGGGTGCCCCCCGTCGATGGCACCAGATGGTATCAGATGGTAGGAGACGGAATCCTTATCTGTGGCAGGGGTGTATAAGGAGGTATGATGGACAATTACAGCAGTCCCGTCACGACCATGTTCGAGATGCAGCGCCGGAGCATCGAGCAGAGTCAGCAGGCGATCGAGCAGACCGTCGAGTTCCAGCACCGCGCCGGACAGGCCGTCCTCGGCAGCATGGAGGGCACGGAGTCAGCCCAGCGTTCGACTGTCGAACTCCAGCAGCAGGCCGTCCTCAGCGTCCTCGACGCCCTCGAGGCAAACGCCCCTGGCATGGAGTCGACCGTCGCGGACATGCGCGAGGCCGTCGATGAGGGGTACGAGACGCTACTCTCGAACCACGCCGAGGCCTTCGACCAGACCACCACCGAGTTCGAGCAGAACATGGAGGCCGGCGAGGAGCTGACCGAGGACTACCTCGACGCGCTCGACGAGCAACTCGACCTCCTGCTCGAGGCCCACGAGGAGCTCGAGGGTCAGTCCGTCGAGGCCGTCGACGGGCTCGCCGAGCAGGTCGACCAGCTCCGCGAGCAGATGACCGAGGCACAGGAGGAGGTTGCCCAGCAGGTCGAAGAGATCTCGGAGCAGGCCACCGACGCCGTCGAAGCGTAGAGTTACGTCGCTCACACCACGGATTTTTTTCGGTGAACCCGCTCGGTAGCCGCCGGTCCCGTCGCGGGTCAGACCGGGTCGTCGGGGCCGTGGCGGTCGGCCATCCGCTCGGCCTCCGTGGCGTAGCGCCCCCGGTCGGTCTCGGGGGTCGGTTCGAGTCGGTCGTCGGAGACCGTCCGGGCGGCCGTCACAGTGGTCCGCCGGAGCATCTGCTGGGAGAGTTCGCGGGTGAGATGACGGTCACCATCGGGGGTGGCGTAGACCAGCCTGACCAGCCCCTTCTGGTCGTAGTCGCGCTCCACCAGCCAGACGCGCTTGCCCTCGCCGCTCATACCTGGGGGTCGGACGGGAGCCTGTTGTATCTGCCGTGTCGGTGGCTGTGAGCCACGGGTGGGTCACGTCGGGCACAGCCGGAGCGGCGGGTAACGCCGGTACACCGGCGTCGGCAGGAGGAGCGTGAGGCTGATAGCCGACGGCACCCAAACAGGTGTATGGACCGAGAGGCGGTCCGGGAGCGGGCGGCCGAACTCCCCGACGAGCCCGGCGTCTACCAGTTTCTCGCCGACGACCGGGTGCTGTACGTCGGCAAGGCCGTCTCGGTGCGCGACCGGGTGCCCTCGTACGCGGACCCCCGGAGCGAGCGGATCGCCCGGATGGTTGCCGAGGCAGAACGGGTCGAACCCGCCGTCACCGACACCGAGACACAGGCACTCCTGCTGGAGGCCAACCTGATCAAACGACACCGGCCCCGGTACAACGTCCGGCTGAAAGACGACAAGTCATACCCGCTCGTGCAGCTGACCGACCACGACGCCCCCCGGGTCGAGGTGACCCGTGACCCCGACGAGGGCGCGACAGTCTTTGGCCCGTTCACCGACAAGGGCCGGGTCGAGACCGTGGTGAAGGCGCTGCGGGAGGTCTACGGCCTGCGGGGCTGTTCGGACCACAAGTACCGCAACCGTGACCGGCCATGCCTCGACTACGAGGTTGGCCTGTGTACGGCCCCCTGCACCGGCGAGGTCGAGGCGGAGGATTACCTCGCCGACGTCGAGGCCGTCGAGCGCTTTCTCGAGGGGGAGACGGGGGTTCTCGCCGGCCCGCTGCGCCGGGAGATGGAGGGGGCCGCACAGGAGCAGGCCTACGAGCGGGCCGCGAACCTCCGGGACCGGCTCGAGGCCGTCGAGTCCTTCCACGGCGAGGGCGGCGGGGCCGTAGCCGCCCGCGACCACGAGGGTCGGACGCTTGACGTGCTCGGTGTCTCGCTCGAAGGTAGCGGCGCGACCGTCGCACGCCTGCGGGCGGAGGGCGGCAAACTCGTCGAGCGCGACCGGTACAGCCTGGACACCCCGGAGACCGCGGACGCGGCGGACGTGCTGGGGGCATTTATCACCCAGTACTACGCCGAGCGGGAGCTGCCGGCGGCGGTGCTCTGTCCGGAGTATCCGCGGGCGACCGGCGACGCCGACAGGGCGGCCAACGCCGGCGAGGACATCGAGGCCTGGCTGGCGGGTGCGGGGACCGAGCTTCGGGTGCCGGGTGCCGGCCGGGAGGCGACACTGGTCGACCTCGCGACGAAGAACGCCCGCCGTACCGCGCCGGCCCAGGACGGGACGCGGGCGCTGGCCGATGCGCTGGGGCTTGAGACAGCCGACCGTGTTGAGGGGTTCGACGTGAGCCACGCACAGGGTCGGGCTGTCGTCGGCAGCAACGTCACCTTCGGCGGCGGCGAACCCGCGAAGGAGGGGTACCGCCGCAAGAAGCTGGCGGAGCAAAACGACGACTACGCCAACATGCGGGCGCTCGTGCGCTGGCGCGCCGAGCGGGCCCGGGAGGGGCGGGACGACCGCCCTGACCCGGACCTGCTACTGGTCGACGGCGGCGAAGGACAGCTCGGCGCGGCACAGGACGCGCTCCGAGAGGTCGGCTGGGATGTCCCGGTCGTCGCCCTCGCAAAGAGCGAGGAACGGGTCGTGACACCCGGCGGCGTCGAGAACTGGCCCGACGACGCCCCACATCTGCATCTCCTCCAGCGGGTCCGCGACGAGGCCCACCGCTTTGCCCGGCAGTACCACGAGACCGTCCGCGACGAGGTTTCGACACCGCTCGATGGCGTGCCCGGCGTCGGCCCGGAGACGCGCAGACGACTGCTCGGCCGGTTTGGCAGCGTCGACGGGGTGCGGGAGGCCTCGCCGACGGAGCTCCGGGACGTGGAGGGTATCGGTGAGCGGACCGCGACCCGTATCGACGACAACCTCTGAGCGGAGTGATTCGGTATAGCGGATAACGGTTTATCGACCGTCACAGGCTCGACGCCAATCACACTTGTTTCCGACGAGTCCCACGGTCGCCGGGGGGTTCCCAGGCCGATGCACACGCCGAGCGGAGTGGCCCCGGTCAGGCGGCGACCCGGACGCGGCACACCCCAATGGCGCCGTGTCGACCGTTGAGCGAGGGGTGGGGTCGGTCCAGGTAACCCCCGCTTGGCCGGTAGTAGGGGCTCATAAATCACATACTACGATATAAAATCCGGCAAAGGGCTGCTGTCGGACACGAGAGACGCGAGAGGTCGCCTCAGAGCACGTCTACTAACAGTTCTCGGGACCGCTCGGGCAGTTCCAGCGGCGGGATGTGGCCACACCCGTCCAGGACAACCAGCTCGGAGTCGGGGGTCTGTTCGTCGGCGCGTGCGGAGACCGAGAGCGGGATGAGGTCGTCCTCGCGGCCGTGGACAAAGCGGGTGGGCATTGCCAGCTCCCCGAGTCGCGGGGAGTAGTCCGTCCGGTAGCCCTGCCGGGTCACCTCGTAGTCGCGGAGCTTCCGGAAGGCCGCCCCCGCGTTCGGCCGCTGGACCGCCTGGAACACCCGGTCGACGGTGACGTCGCTGACCTCGTTGTCCCCGGAGCAGAGTCCGTTGACCGAGCTCTCGACGAACCCGCGGCTCCGGCGCATCAGGGCGACCGAGAGGTAGTTCGTGACCTGGACGTTCGCCAGCAGCCAGGACAGCCGGCCGTTGGGGAGCCCACCACCGAGTGCGAACGGGTCGAAGGCGACAAGCCGGGCGACACGCTCCGGGGCCTCCAGGCCGACACCGACCGCGACCCCACCACCCATCGAGACGCCCGCGAGCACCGCACTCTCGACGTCGAGTTCCGCGAGCATGGCCACGACGGTGTCGACGTGGTGGGGGACCGACCACTCGCCGTCTGGCACCGGGCTCGCACCGTAGCCCGGTAGGTCGGGTGCGACCACGGTAGCGTGTTCGGCCAGCGGCCCGATATGCTCGCCCCAGGTGATGTGGGCGGCGTCGATGATCCCCCCATGGAGCAGGAGGAGTGTCGGGTCGCCGTCGCCGGCAGTCAGGTAGTGAACCTGCTGGCCGTTGGCGGTGACGGTCCGCTCGGTGGCGGCGTCGGGGATGTCGATGTCGGCGCCAGCGGCAGTGCTGGCGTCGGTAGTTGCCATACTCTGTGGTCGGGGGCCGCGACAAAGAAGGCTCCCGTCACGTCGGGCAAGAGGAGAGGCCGGCTACTCGAAGTCGGGTTCCGGGACCGGCACGCCGTCGTCGCCGCCGAGTTCGTGTTCCTGTCGGAGGTCGCGCATCCGGTCGCGGATGTCGGCGGCGAGTTCGAACTCGAGGTTGTCGGCGGCCTCCTGCATCCGGGTCTCCAGCTCCTCGATGGCACGGGCCGCCTCCTCGGCGTCCTCGGGGTCAAGGCTGGCGGCCTCGCCGGTGTCGGTCTCGGCGCCGGGGAGGTTCGTCTCCCCGACCGGCTTCTGGATGGTCGTCGGCTCGTAGCCGTGTTCCTCGTTGTACTCCCGCTGGATCTCCCGGCGTCGATTGGTCTCGGCGATCGCGGACTCCATGGCGTCGCTGGGGTCGTCGGCGTAGAGCACGACCCCGCCGTTGACGTTTCGAGCCGCCCGCCCCATCGTCTGGACGAGCATCGTCTCCGACCGCAGGAACCCCTCCTGGTCGGCGTCAAGGATCGCAACGAGGGACACCTCCGGGATGTCCAGCCCCTCCCGCAACAGGTTGATCCCGACGATGCAGTCGAGTTCGCCGAGCCGGAGCTTCCGGATGAGTTCGTGGCGCTGGAGTGTGTCGGTCTCATCGTGCATGTACTCGACATCGATCCCGGCTTCGCCGAGATACTCCGTGAGGTCCTCGGCCATCCGCTTGGTGAGGGTGGTCACGAGCGCCCGCTCGTCGTCGGGCAGCGCCTGTAGCCGCTCGATGACGTCGCTGACCTGTCCCTCCGCGGACGCCACCTCGACCGCCGGGTCGACGAGGTGGGTTGGCCGGACGATCTGCTCGACCACCTGGTCGCTCGTCTCGCGCTCGTACTCGGCGGGTGTCGCGGAGACGTACAGCGTCTGTCCCGTCTTCTCCTCGAACTCCTCGAAGGTCAGCGGCCGGTTGTCGTAGGCGGTGGGGAGCCGGAAGCCGTTCTCGACCAGCGAGTCCTTCCGGCTCTTGTCACCCTCGAACTGCCCGCGAATCTGCGGGAGTGTCTGGTGGGATTCGTCGACCACCGTCAGGGAGTCATCGGGAAAGTAATCCAGCAGGGTGTACGGTGCCTCCCCGGACTCGCGGTCCGAGAGGTGGACCGAGTAGTTCTCGATACCCGAGCAGTAGCCGGTCTCCTCCAGCATCTCGAGGTCGAAGGTGGTCCGCTCCTCGATGCGCTGGGCGGCGACCATATTTCCCTGGCGCTCGAAGTGCCGGACTCGGTCCTGCTTGAGGTCGCGGATCTCCTCGATTGCCCGGTCGAGGCGCTGTTCGGGGATCGAGTAGTGCTCGGCGGGGTGCAGCAGGACGGCAGGCTCCTCGCTGATGACCTCCCCTTCCAGGGGGTCGACCTTCCGCAGCCGGTCGACCTCGTCGCCCCAGAACTCCACCCGGACGGCGTAGCGGCCGTACATCGGGTAGACCTCAACGGTGTCCCCGCGAACCCGGAAGGTCCCCTGGGTAAAGTCGACGTCGTTGCGCTCGTAGTTCAGGTCGACCAGCCGAGCCAACAGCTCCTCGCGGTCCACCTGCTGGCCGCTCTCGACGCGCAGTGACATGTCGACGTAGTTGCGCGGGTCGCCCAGCCCGTAGATGGCAGACACTGACGCGACGACGATGACGTCCTCCCGGGTCAGCAGCGACCGGGTCGCGGAGTGGCGGAGCCGGTCGATCTCGTCGTTGATCGAGGCGTCTTTGTCGATGTAGGTGTCCGTCTGCTCGACGTAGGCCTCGGGCTGGTAGTAGTCGTAGTAGGAGACAAAGTACTCGACGGCGTTGTCCGGGAAGAGCTCGCGAAACTCCTCGTACAGCTGTGCGGCCAGCGTCTTGTTGTGGGCGATCACCAGCGTCGGCTTCTGGGTCTCCTCGACTACCCACGAGACGGTGTTGGTCTTGCCCGACCCTGTCACACCCAGCAGCGTCTGCTGGTCCATCCCCTGTCGGAAGCCCTCGGCGAGTTGCTCGATGGCCTCGGGCTGGTCACCGGCAGGCTCGAAGGGTGCGTCGACGCGGAAGGCCTGCTCGGCGTCCGGACGGTCGGGCGAGAGCGGGCCGGATCGGGAGTCACTCATTGAATAATGGGTGGGGCCGGACGGACTTGAGCCGTGCGCTTAGCGGTGTGCCGGCGCGAGTGTCTCGACTGTCTGGTTGGTCACCTCGTCGCTGGCCCCGCCGGGAATGACCACGATCGGCTCGTCGATGATGTCGAGGGCGGCAACCCCGTCGAGTTGCTCGCGGGCCTCCTCTGGTGTGCCGGCGACGGTCAGCCCCTCGAGCATGTCGTCGGTCACGGCCTCACGGGCGCCCTCGCGGTCGCCGTCTCGCCAGGCCTCCGCGACCGCCTCCGCGCCGTCGTAGTGGGCGGCGACCGCCGCGCGGTAGCCCTCGCCGCTGCCCACGTAGTAGGCAACGTGGCCCCGGGCGGTCCGCAACGCCACCTCGCGGTCCTCGCTGACCGCTGAAGGGACATACGGCGCGACCGTGATCGACTCGGGGTCACGGTCCGCCTCCCGGGCCGTCTCGGCGACGGTCTCGAAGGCGTTCGCGAGGTCGTGAAAGGGGATATTGTGGGGCAGCCAGCCGTCGGCGACACGGCCGGTCACGCGCCGCATCGCGGGCCCGAGCGCGGCCGTGTACACCGGCACATCCCTCCCCATCGAGGGGAAGTCAGTCACCGAAAACAGTTCGCCGTCGTAGGAGACCCGGCCCTCCGCGGTGAGAAACTCCCCGACGAGTTCGGCGGTCTCGTGGGTGCGGCGGGGCGGGTTCTCGAAGGACATCGAGTGCAGGTCCTCAACGACCTTCGCGGTGCTGGTCCCAAGCCCCAGCCGGAAGCGCCCGTCCGAGGCGTCGTCGAGGGTCGCAGCCGCCTGCGCGAGCGTCGCCGGCGTACGCCCGTAGACATTGACGATGGCGGTGCCCAGACCGACCTCGTCGGTCGCTTCAGCGGCGCTGGCCAGCGCGACAAATGAGTCCCGTCCCCAGAGTTCCCCGGTCCACAGCGAGTCGTACCCCAGCCGTTCGACCCGCTGTGCGAACGTCGCCACGTCGTCGGTCGGCTCCAGCGCGAGGAGACCGGTCATACATCCACAACCGACGACTAGAACAAAAAAGAGGGGGTCGAACCCGCGGACGGGGCGACACAACGGCTTTGCCGCCGGCCACCCGACAGTAGGTATGAAGCTGACCGACTGTGAGTGGCGGCTCGTCCCCGAGGAGGCACGGTCGGGACCGATGCAGATGGCACTGGAGGAGGTTGCCGCGGAGACGGTTGCGGCGGGTGGGCCGGCGACGGTCCGGGTCTTCCGGTGGGAGCCGGGCACGCTCTCGCTGGGCTACGGCCAGGAGCCGGACACCGTCGACTGGGGCTACTGCGAGCGGCACGGTGTCGACGTAACCCGCCGGCAGACCGGCGGCGGCGGTATCTACCACGACCACGCCGGGGACGTCTCCTATTCGGTTATCGCGCCAGCCGAGGCGCTTCCCGGTGACCTGGAGGCGGCCTACGAACTGCTCTGTGAGCCGGTGCTTGCGGGCCTGGCCCGACTCGGCGTCGACGCGGGGTTTCTGGACGAGCCTGCACCGGCGGTCCACCGCCCGGCCTGCTATCTCCGGGCGCTCGACCCAGCCCACGACATCGGGGTCGACGGCAGGAAGATCAGCGGCAACGCCCAGTACCGTCAGCGTGAGGCCGTCATCCAGCATGGCTCGGTCACTCACACCCGCGCGGTCGGGCCCCACCTCGGCGTCTTCGCCGCCGACCTCTCGCCGGAGCGGTTTCGCGAGCGGGTGACATCCGTCGGGGCGGAGTGTAGCGCCGACCGCGAGGAGACCGTCGACGCGTTCGAGGCGGCGCTGGCTGGGTGGTGCGGTGCCGAGCGGGGAGGGTGGACCGACGAGGAACTGGCGCGGGCACGCGAGATAGCCGCCCGGAAGTACGACACCGACCCGTGGGTCCGCGAGCGGACCGTCCCGGAGGGATGAGTCCTACCGGGGGGTGTCTGGTGACCCTGCCGGCCGGGAGTCGCAGTCGCTAAACGCTAGCAGGCCCGACAGGGCGATATGACACCCCGTGTCGGTGCCCACGCGTCAGTTGCCGGCGGCGTCCACAACGCCGTCGACGAACAGCAGGAGGTCGGCGGGAACTGCGGGCAGATCTTCTCACACTCCCCGCAGGTGTGGCAGGACCCGGGCGTCGAGCCCGACAACGCCGCGCAGTTTCGTGACGCCTCCGAGGCGGGCGATATCGGCCCGTGGGTCATCCACGCCTCCTATCTCGTGAATCTCGCGACCCCCAAAGCCGACCTCCGGGAGAAGTCCGTCGCGTCGATGCAACAGGAGGTCGACGTGGCCGACACCCTGGGGGTTAGCTACGTTAACGTTCACCTCGGGGCACACACGGGTGCAGGCGTCGAGGGCGGACTGGAGAACGCGGCAACAGCGCTGGACGAACTGGAGGTCCCGGACGGGGTGACAGTCCTCGTCGAGTCTGACGCCGGTAGCGGGACAAAACTCGGTGGCGACTTCGAGCACCTGCGGACGGTGCTCGACCGCTCCGAGCAGGATCTGGGTGTGTGTCTCGATACCGCCCACGTGTTCGCAGCGGGGTATGACCTCTCGACGACAGCGGCCGTCGAGGAGACTATCGCCGAGTTCGACGACGTCGTTGGGCTGGAGAATCTCGCCTGCATCCACCTCAACGACTCC